>CANKAT010000003.1 GCA_947479815.1 Sphingobacteriaceae bacterium | reverse complement strand
TTGATATTCTTTATGCAAAGTGGTTTACTCATTGTATTTACAGCTCTTGATGCTTTTTTATTCTATGTGGGCTGGGAAGTAGCCCTGATTCCAGTATACTTTATCTGTGCATTATGGGGTGGAGAAAATCGGATCAAGGCTAATCTTAAATTCTTTGTTTATACAATTGCCGGAAGTTTATTGATGCTGATTGCTATCATTTATCTTCATTTGCAAACTCCTGGTAATAGTTATGATATTTCAGAGTTTTATAAACTGGAGCTTGATGCAGTTACCCAGGGATGGATATTTTGGGCATTCTTTGTAGCCTTTGCCATAAAGATGCCAGTATTCCCATTTCATACTTGGCAGCCTGATACTTATACAGAAGCACCAACAGCGGGTACCATGCTTCTTGCTGGTATAATGCTTAAAATGGGTATTTATGGTGTGATACGATGGTTAATTCCTGTTGCCCCACTTGGGTTTCAGGCTTGGGGTGAAACAGCCTTGATTCTATCTGTAATAGGTATTGTTTATGCTTCAATTATTGCATTTACACAAAATGATATTAAGCGATTGATTGCTTATTCTTCAATTGCTCACGTAGGATTGATCTCTGCAGGTATTTTTTCCTGGAATGTTCAGGGTTTACAGGGAGCCATGATACAGATGCTGAATCATGGTATCAATGTAATTGGTATGTTCTTTATTGCAGATATCATTATTCGTAGAATGAATACCCGTGACTTAAGCCTGATGGGTGGCATAGCAAAGCCTGCTCCAATGTTGGCTATTGCATTTCTAATTGTCTTACTAGGCACAGTTGCATTGCCTTTGACCAATGGTTTTGTAGGAGAATTCCTCTTGCTAATGGGCGTCTATAATTACAATTTATGGTATGCTGCAATTGCCGGTTTGACCATAATCCTTGGAGCGGTATACATGCTCAGAATGTATCAAAAAGCAATGCTTGGTCAGGCTAATACCAATACTTCCGTATTTACAGATTTAGATGGTACAGAGAAATCCGTATTACTGATCATTTCAGTTCTGATTATTTTTATAGGGGTATACCCTCAGCCCATTCTGAATATTTCGGAGGCGGCAGTTATCAATCTGCTTGAGCAGGTTAATCAAAAGATTTTAGTTAAATAAAAGCATGAACGCATTAATTACTCTGTCTGTTTTAGCCATTTTGGTACTTTACCTAGGCTTGTATAAGGCAAAAAATGCTTTGCTGCCTGTAACCTTATTAGGTTTGGGAGCTGCCCTGGTTTTGAGTATTCTGGAATGGAATTCTGGTGCGGCGCCAATTTATAGCGGTATGATGCTGTTTGATAATTTTGCAGTAGCATTTACTTCGATCTGTATAGTTTCAACTATGCTTATCCTGCTAATTTCCAAAGATTATTTTGAGCATATCAGTGAACATGTGGCAGAATACTATACCATTATACTTTTCGCATTGATTGGAATTCTAGTTATGGTTTCATTTCATAATCTTTCCATGTTGTTTATTGGTATAGAGATCATGTCAGTGAGTTTATATATTCTTGCTGGCATCAGAAAACATGATTTCAAATCGAATGAAGCTGCATTGAAGTATTTTTTGATGGGTGCGTTTTCAACAGGATTTCTATTACTTGGAATAGCATTCCTTTATGGGGCAAGTGGAAGTTTCGACCTCGGTGCCATCAAAGAATATGTCATTTCAAACCCAAGTGGAATATCACCTCTTTTTTATAGTGGAGTTACGTTGATGATCATCGGACTAAGCTTTAAAATAGGAGCTGCTCCTTTTCATTTCTGGACACCCGATGTTTACGAGGGATCTCCAACCCTGATCACTGCCTTCATGAGCACAGTAGTTAAAACAGCCGGATTTGCTGCATTTCTTCGATTGTTCATGGTCTGTTTTGCACCATTACATGATTTCTGGATGCCATCGCTGCTGGTTATCTCGGTATTGACTTTGTTTATAGGGAATGTTACAGCCCTGTATCAACATAGTTTTAAAAGAATGCTTGCATTTTCAAGCATTTCACATGCAGGTTATATGCTTTTTGCTATCGTTGCTTTAGGACCGCTTTCTGGAAACTCAGTGTTTGTTTATGCAAGTGCTTATTCTATTGCATCAATTATTGCATTCGCAGTATTGATCCTTGTTAAGCGCCAAACCGGATCTGATAATTTTGAAAGCTTCAATGGATTGGCACGTAAAAATCCATTTATAGCCTTTACCCTAACAGTTGCAATGCTCTCTCTTGCGGGAATACCTTTAACGGCTGGATTTATTGGTAAGTTCATGATGTTTTCAACTGCTCTTTCAGAGTATCATATCATCCTAGTAATTCTTGCAGTAGTGAATGCAGTGATAGGCATCTTCTATTATTTAAAAGTTATTGTAGCCATGTATTTTAAATCTGCAGAACGAAATGAGCTGCAGTCTTCACCTTACTTTAATTTTGTACTCGGATTTTCTGCACTTCTTACTATCATAATTGGTGTGTATCCAGGTTTTATATCCAACCTTTTCTAGTCTAAAATATTCTATAAATAGTGTAGCTTTACTTGTATAGAATTATGCACGAGATTTGGGATTATCTTCAACATCTTATTGATCCGGTAAAACTACTTAGGGAAGGAGGATTTTATCTTCTTCTTTTCGTCATTTTTGCCGAGACAGGATTGTTTTTTGGATTTTTTCTTCCAGGAGATTACCTATTATTTCTTGCAGGCATGTTTGTAGCCACAGGAAAACTGGATGTATCTATTTTCATTTTAATTGTAGGTTTAATTGCTGCAGCGGTTAGTGGAAATTTTGTTGGTTATTGGTTTGGTCATAAAACCGGACCTGTTTTGTATCAGAGAGAAGATACTTTTTTCTTTAAAAAGAAATACCTAAAAGCAGCTGAGGTTTATTATCGGAAACAAGGGGCTTTTGCCTTGATCATGGGTAGGTTCATACCTATAGTACGCACCTTCGCACCCATTATTGCAGGTATAGTAAAGCTTGATTTTAAAAAATTTGCATTTTATAATATTGCCGGTGCTTTTCTTTGGATTACATCTTTAGCTTTGCTGGGATTCTTTCTTGGACGAAGTTTTGAAAAGGAGATCAATGATTACTTATTATACATCATAGTTGGTTTCATTTTAATTACTACTATTCCGCTTATTATAACGTATTTAAAAAGGAAAATCGGAGGAGACAGAAGCGATGATGAAGAGCCCAATCCTTAAAAAACATGAGTAAAGACCATCCCTGGCATAATGTTTCTCCTGGCGAAGATATCCCTTCTATTGTAAATGCTATTATAGAAATTCCTAAAGGGTCAAAAGCTAAATATGAAATTGATAAAGAGTCGGGCCTGATCAAGCTTGACCGAGTATTATTCTCTTCAGTGATGTACCCTGCTAACTATGGCTTTATCCCACAAACCTATTGTGATGATAAAGATCCATTGGATATATTAGTATTATGTTCTGTGGATGTTTATCCTATGTCGATTGTTGAAGCAAAAGTTATTGGAGTCATGCATATGGTTGATAATGGCGAGCAGGATGATAAAATTATTGCTGTAGCTAAAAATGATATGTCAGTAAACTATATTGAAGATCTTAAGGAAATCCCCCTCATACTATGACAGAAATTGTTAGATTTTTTCAGGATTATAAGGCACTTGAACTGAAAAATGTCAGTATTGAACATTTGCTTGGCAAGAATTATGCTTATATAGTAATTAGAGAAAGTTTAGAATTGTATAAGACCACTTTTGTAAATTTATAGTCATTATGGGTCTCGCATTATTTTTTACTTTCTTTCTTGTTTTTCTTAATGGATTTTTTGTTGCCGCAGAATTTGCTCTGGTAAAAGTTCGTGCATCCCAGATAGAAATTAAAGCAAAAACAGGTAGCCGTGTAGCAAAAATCGCAAAACATATGACCCAGCATCTGGATGGCTATCTAGCTGCAACCCAGTTGGGGATAACCTTGGCATCTCTTGGTTTAGGTTGGGTAGGTGAAGCGGTGATGACTGATATTGTTAGCCGGTTCTTCAATTTTATACAAGTTGATATGTCGTCGGCAGTTGCTACCAATATTGGACATGTACTCGCATTCGCAATCATTACAGTTTTACATATTGTTTTTGGAGAATTGGCACCTAAATCACTAGCCATTCAACGCCCGATAGGTACCACTATGGGTATAGCTTTACCCCTTCACTTTTTCTATCTGTTATTCAGGCCTTTTATTTGGCTGCTCAATGGTTTCGCTAATTTTATATTGAAACTACTTGGAATAAGTACAATTGGTGGTCATGAGGCTCACCACAGTTCAGAAGAATTGCAGTATTTGCTTGACCAGGGAAAAGAAAGTGGTGCCTTAGAAACCAATGAACATGAGCTGATTAAAAATGTTTTTGATTTTAATGAGCGCGTTGTAAAAAATATTATGGTTCCTAGAACCAAGATATCAGGAATTGAATTAAACACTTCTCATAAGGAAGTCCTTGATATTATTATCCATGAAGGGTATTCCAGAATTCCAGTATATGATGAAACTATTGATAAGATAGTTGGAATTGTTCATGCAAAAGACATTCTTCCTTTATTAGCTGAAAATAAAGAGTGTATCCTTAAAGATATCATACGTATTCCATATTTTATTCCTGAAACCAAAAAAATCAATGATCTGCTAAGTGAACTTCAGTTAAAGCGCATCCAAATTGCAATCGTTCTTGATGAATTTGGTGGTACGGCTGGAATGGTAACTCTTGAAGATATTATGGAAGAGTTAGTAGGCGAAATTCAGGATGAATATGATGAAGAAAAGCCAATAGTTGAAATAATTTCTAAAAATGAATTTATTATTGATGCTACGGCCTCAATTTATGATGTTAATGAGTTCCTTCCACATGATCTTCCTGAAGATGGCGATTATGATACAGTTGCTGGCCTGGTTAGCGAAATTTTTGGAAAGATACCCGACGTTGGTGAAACAAGTGATTTCAATGGATATACTATTACCATTCTTAAAAAAGCAGATCAAAACGTTGAATCTGTCAAACTTGAATTGGTAATTAATCGTGAGGATGCCATAGATTTACACTAAAAAGGAGGTCGGACAATGCATATTTTCTATACACCCGATATTCATTCAGATACCTATATTCTTAGCGAAGAAGAAAGTAAACACTGTATAAAAGTTCTAAGGCTTGTTGCAGGAAATACACTTTATCTGGTGGATGGCAAAGGAGGATTTTTTGATGCTATTGTAGAAGATCCTCATCCCAAAAGAACAAAACTTAAAATTCTGAGCAAGATTGAAGATTTTGGAAAGCGAAACCATTATGTACATATCGCAATTGCTCCAACTAAAAATATTGAGCGTGTTGAATGGTTTTTAGAAAAGGCCACAGAGATTGGTATCGATGAAATTACTCCAATAATTTGTGATCGTTCTGAACGAAAGGAAATAAAAACCGAACGCTTGAATAAAGTAATTACCTCAGCAATAAAACAATCTATTAAGGCCTACCATCCAGTTCTTAATGAAGCCGTTCGTTATGGTGATTTTATAACTAAAAGTAGAACCTCACAAAAGTTTATAGCTCATTGTATGGAAGGAGCCAAGTCTACAATTAAGGACCAGCTTATTCTAAATTCAACTTATTTAATAGTGATTGGACCCGAAGGTGATTTCACTCATGAGGAGCTTGAAGCTGCTGTAAATAATGATTTTGTTCCTGTAAGCCTTGGCAATTCAAGGTTGAGAACCGAAACTGCAGCTCTAGAAGCTTGTTTTGAACTAAATTTTTTAAACAGATGAGGAATTTATTAAGCGCTGGCTTAATATTTATAGTGTTCCTTTTTGGAGTACTATCTTTTTCTTTTATCGCTCCTTCCTATAAGCTGGCAAAACTGAAATATAATGGCGGTGGTGATTGGTATGCCAACCGTACTGCTCTTTCAAATTTGATCAGTTTTTGCAATAAGAATTTGGGCACCAACTTTGAAAAGGATGAGGCCATTGTTGAAGCTGGAAGTTCAGATATTTTTAATTACCCATTTGTATATTTAACTGGGCATGGCAATATAGTGTTCAGTGATCAGGAAGCAGCAAATTTACGTAAGTATTTAATGGGTGGCGGATTTTTGCATATTGATGATAATTACGGCTTGGATAAATTTATCAGACCGCAAATGAAACGGGTTTTTCCTGAACTTGATTTTCAAGAGTTGCCTGCTAACCATATCCTATATAATCAAAAATTCAAATTTCCATCTGGTCTTCCTAAAATTCATGAACACGACGGTAAACGTCCGCAGGGAATGGCTTTGATTTATCAAGGAAGGGTTGTTTGTTTTTATACTTTTGAAAGCGACCTGGGTAATGGCTGGGAAGATTCAGGAACTTATGCCGGCGATTCAGAAGAATCAAGGCAAAGGGCTCTAAAAATGGGGTCAAATTTAATACAGTACGCTTTAACACAGTAATTCATGCTCAAGATAAAGGTAAATAACAAGTTCAATTTTGAACTTTCTTCAGAATTGAATCAAATAGTAATCAATGGCCTTCCTTTTCATGGAGATATTTTAAAGATAAATAGCCGGTCATTTCACGTTCTTTATAATAATAGATCATTCAATGCTGAGCTCATCGACTTTGATAAGGAACAAAAAACCTGTTCTGTTAAAGTGGGCAATACGATATACTCCATGCAAATGACGGATCAGTTTGATGAACTTTTACATCAATTGGGAATGGATAATTTGACTACCGCAACGATTGCTGAAATTAAGGCTCCTATGCCTGGTTTGGTTTTAAGAATTTTGGCTTCAGAAGGCGAAGAGGTTCAAAAGGGAGGAAATTTACTTGTTCTTGAAGCAATGAAGATGGAAAATATTATTAAAGCTCCAGCCGATGTGATTATCAAGAAAATAAAAATAAACCCCGGCGATAAAGTTGAAAAGAATCAGGTCATGATGATCTTTTCTTGATTAATATAATTAAGTCAAAAAAATTAGTTCTGTAATTATATTTTCTTTGGGCAAATAAATATTGTTTATTTTCAAAAAACTTTTTAAGTAAAAGGTTATAACACTATTATCTGATGGCTATAGAAATTAAAACCAAGGGCGAATTATACGACGTATGTATTGTGGGTTCAGGTGCAGGTGGAGGAATGGCGGTAAAAATACTTACAGAAGCTGGATTAAAGGTCGCATTGTTAGAAGCAGGACCTGATTATGACCCGGCCAACCCTGAACAACAAACTCAATTAAAATGGCCTTATGAATCTCCTAGAAGAGGTGCTAATACAAACCGTGCCTTTGGCGACTTTGATGCTGCTTATGGCGGATGGGAAATAGAAGGAGAACCTTATACCCGAAATAATGGAACTCAATTTGATTGGTTTCGTTCCAGAATGCTTGGTGGCCGTACTAATCACTGGGGAAGAATTTCCCTTCGTTTTGGCCCTAAAGATTTTAAACGCAGAGACTTTGACGGACTAGGAGATAATTGGCCAATTGGCTATGATGATGTCAAACCATATTATGATCGTGTCGATAAAATGATTGGTGTGTTTGGTACTAAGGAAGGAATATATAATGAACCAGACGGTTATTTTTTACCTCCTCCAAAGCCAAGGCTGCATGAGTTAATGATTAAAAAAGCGGCTACGAACATTGGTATTCCTGTTATTCCGGCCAGATTGTCAATTTTAACAAGACCTATTAATAAAGATCGCGGCTCCTGCTTTTTTTGTAGTCAATGTAGTCGTGGTTGTTCAGTTCATGCCGATTTCTCATCCTCTACCTGTTTGGTTAAACCAGCTAGAAAAACTGGGAATGCAGATGTTTATGTAAACGCTATGGCTCGTGAGGTTTTAACGGATAAAGAGGGTAAAGCAACCGGTGTTTCTTATGTAGATAAGACTGATATGCAGGAATATCAGGTCAATGCAAAGGTTGTTGTTTTGGCTGCAAGTGCCTGTGAGTCTGCTCGTTTACTCCTTAACTCTAAATCTTCTGCCCATCCAAATGGATTAGCAAATTCAAGCGGAATGGTTGGAAAATATCTACATGACTCTACAGGTGCTTCAAGGGGTGCGTTTATCCCGCAGCTAATGGATAGAGAACGATATAATGAAGATGGTGTTGGCGGATTGCATTTATATATTCCTTGGTGGCTTGACAATAAAAAGCTTGATTTTGCTCGTGGTTATCATATCGAATTTTGGGGTGGCTTAGGTATGCCATCGTATGGTTTTGGATTCGGGATGGAAAATACTAACGGAAAATATCCTGGAAAAGATGGTAAAATGAAAGCTGCAGGTGGATATGGCGCATCTTTAAAAGATGATTACCGTAGATACTACGGTTCAACGGTTGGTTTTGCCGGTAGAGGTGAAAGTATTCCAAGAATTGAAAACTATTGTGAAATAGATCCTGGTGTGGTTGATAAATATGGAATTCCAGTATTGAAATTTAATTACAACTGGACTGATCAGGAAGTAAAGCAAGCAAAACACATGCAGGATACTTTCGAAGAACTTATTCATTCTATGGGAGGTATTGCAAGTGGCGAAAAACCAGGCGAAGACCGCAAATACGGACTTGAAGCACCAGGCAGGATTATTCATGAAGTGGGAACTACCCGCATGGGTAATGACCGTAATACTTCGGTGCTAAACAAGTATAATCAGGCACATGATGTAAAAAATCTGTTCGTGGTAGATGGTGGTGCATTTGTTTCACAGGCAGATAAAAATCCAACCTGGACCATCTTAGCCTTGTCGATGCGGGCTTCAGAATATATCGTTGATCAGTTAAAAAAGCAAAATATTTAATCAGATGAATAGAAGAGACTCACTCAAAGCATTGGCTGTTGGTACAGTCAGTGTTGGTACTATTTTAGCAACTTCATGTGATAAAAAGGATTCTAAAAATGCTGCTGGAAGTGGAAAGACTGGAGTTTATGGTCGTACAGCTGAAGAAAAGCTGATCGATGAAAAACTGATGTCCGAGACTTTCTTTAGCGCAGCAGAGCTTAGTACAATTACCATTTTAGCGGATATCATCATTCCAAAAGATGAACATTCTGGAAGCGCAAGTGATGCTAAAGTGCCTGAATTTATTGAGTTTATTGTCAAAGATCAACCAAAGTATCAGCTTCCAATGAGAGGTGGATTAAAATGGCTTGATGTAAAATCACTTAAACTCTTTAAAAAGTCGTTCGCTGAAGCTGGAAAAGATCAGCAAATTGAATTAGTTGAACTTATAGCATTTCCAGAGAAGGCTGCTCCCGAAAATTTGGCTGGAGTGAGCTTTTTTAATACCATGCGTAATTTGACTGCAACGGGTTTCTTTACTAGTAAAGAAGGAATTTCTGATATGGCCTATAAAGGTAACCAGCCTAATGAATGGAATGGTGTTCCAGATAATGTATTAAAGCAATACGGGCTTGAATATGATCAGAAAACATTAGACCAATGTCTTAAGCCCGAAGATAGAGGTAAGATCATGACATGGGATAGTTAATCGGAATCGGTTATACTATTTTATTCAGTATTATTTAAATGTATAAGACCGGAGCTAATGTTTCGGTCTTTTGTATTTTATTTGATATTATCCTAATATCTTATTAATACAGAAAGCCTTTATTTGTATTAAATTAATGATATTTATTCCTTTTAATTAGCGTCTTACCATAAATATTTAAATCATGCAGCTTTTCAAAATCCATTCACTTTTAAGAGTAATTACTCTATTCGTATTGCCTTTGCTACTTGCAACAGATAGTGTGGCTCAAACCATACCAGGTAGCTCAAAATCAGGCAAAGTTTTATTACCTAATGGTTGGTCTTTAAGTCCGGCAGGTAGGTCATTGCCCTTGGGCGATTTGCCCCTAAATATTCAGATCTCCGCCTCACAAAAATTAATGGCAGTAACCAATAATGGACAAAGCAAGCAGAGTATTCAGTTGATTGACCCACAGTCTGAGAAGATATTGCATGATCAACCGATTGGAAAGGCATGGTATGGTTTAAAATTTAGTTCCGATGAGAAAAAACTCTATGCTTCTGGTGCAAATGATAATATCATATTGGTATATCCGATCATCAAGAAAATGCTTGGAAAAGCAGATACAATTGTACTTGGAAAAGCATGGCCAAATGAAAAAATCGGTCCAACAGGAATTGAAGTAGATGATGCAGGAAAACGTTTATATGCAGTTACCAAAGAAAATAATTCGCTCTATATTTTTGATTTACGTACCAATAAATTAGTGAATAAAGTCAATCTGGGTTCAGAGGCCTATGATTGCCTGCTTTCACCAGATAAAACTAAGCTTTACATCTCGTTATGGGGCGTAGATAAACTAGCCATTTATGATATAAAGGCTCAAAAAATAACTTCTGAAATATTGACAGAAAGCCATCCAAATGAAATCATTCAAAATAGAACGGGCAGGTATTTGTTTGTGGCCAATGCGAATGATAATTCGGTATCAGTTATTGATGTAAAAGCCAGAAAAGTTATTGAAGTTATCTCAACGGCTCTTTATCCAACTAGGCTTACAGGGGCAACTACCAACGGTCTTGCATTATCAGAAGATGAAAAAACCTTGTATGTAGCTAATGCAGATAATAACTGTTTGGCAGTATTTAATGTATCAAATCCTGGGAAAAGTAGCTCAAAAGGCTTCATTCCTACAGGTTGGTATCCAACTAATGTGAGAGTAGCCGGTAAAAAAATCTTTGTTTCTAATGGAAAAGGGTTTACCTCCATGGCAAATCCAGATGGTCCTCAGCCTTTTAAAAAGACAGACGATAGCGGCGTGCATGTAGGTATAAGTGCGCAAAAAGAGGTTCAGTATATTGGTGGTTTATTTAAGGGTACCTTATCTATTATTGATCAACCTACTGATAAACAATTGGAATTGTATTCTAAGCAGGTTTATGCAAATACGCCTTATAACAAGCAGACTGAAGCAATTTCAAAAGGCCTGGCAAATAATCCAGTGCCCAATGTTCAGGGAGGGAAATCGCCTATTAAATATGTATTCTATGTAATAAAAGAGAATCGCACGTATGATCAGGTATTTGGAGATATTAAAGAAGGTAATGGTGATCCCAACTTATGTCTCTTCCCTGATAAGGTAACACCTAATCATCATGCACTTGCTAGGGAATTTGTACTTCTTGACAACTTTTATGTGGATTCAGAAGTGAGCGCCGACGGGCATAATTGGAGTATGGCAGCCTATGCTACAGATTATACAGAGAAAACCTGGCCAACCAGTTATGGTAGCAGAGGTGGAACGTATGATTATGAAGGCAGTCGTCAAATTGCCTACCCACGTGATGGATATATCTGGGATTATGCGAAAAGGGCAGGCATTTCTTATCGTAGTTATGGAGCATTTGTTACAAAGGATGGTCCAACAACTAAATCACTCATAGGACATTCAGCTGAAAAATATCCCAGCTACAATCTGGATATAAAGGATATTGATAGAATTGCTGCTTTTAAATCAGATTTCGATTCTTTATTGGCAATGAATGCCGTAGCCCAGTTTAATACGATTAGGCTTGGAAATGATCATACCAGTGGGCAGCGCATTGGGAAATTAACTCCAACTGCACATGTTGCTGATAATGATTTGGCTCTAGGCCTATTGGTAGAACATATTTCCAATAGCAGCATTTGGAAGGAATCAGCAATTTTCGTGCTAGAGGATGATGCTCAAAATGGTCCTGATCATATTGATGCTCACCGTTCACCAGCTTTCGTGATCAGTCCTTATATCAAACGTAATTCCGTGAATAGTTCAATGTTTTCTACCTCTGGTATGCTTCGAACAATAGAGTTAATCTTGGGACTTCCACCTATGAGCCAATATGATGCAGCTGCAGTGCCATTTTCTGATTGCTTTACCACTAAGCCAGACTTTAAGCCTTACCGGGTTAGGGCAGCAAATGTAGATCTAGAACAACGTAATGTTGCCTGGAATAAAAGTGCTCAGCGTTCTCAAGAATGGAATTTTGCAAAAGAGGATGCAGCACCTGATCTAGACCTGAATGAGGTTGTCTGGAAATCTGTTAAAGGTGAAGATTCGATTATGCCTGCTCCACGTCGAAGCGCATTTGTGAAACTCGAACAAAAGAAGGATAAGGACTAATAAATCATTTTAAATCTTCATCAGTAAAATACTCAAGCACGATCAAGTTAAATCGGAAATGAAACACTTTTTGACTATTTTTTTAATTGCGATAACTCTTCCTGTATTCGCACAGAATTTAGGGGGTAAGGTTTTTAATCAAATTACGAAGACTAGCCTTTCAGGAGTTAATATTAAACTTGAAGGTTCTGCCTCTTATAACTTTGCCTCTGATGACAATGGACTTTTTTTAAAAGAGTTTTCACCAGGCCGATATAGTTTAAAGGCAAGTAGAGTAGGCTATGAAACTTATATTATTTTAATTGAACTGAAACCCGGTCAATTATTAGATCTTCAAATTCCACTGGTCGAAACTATAAATTCACTCTCAGAAATTGAGGTGGTTTCAGCATCAAGAAGGAATACCTCCAGCTTAAAATTGCCATTTGCATCCAGTATTTTAAGCAGACCTTCTCAATCAGAAAATATACCAAGATCTACCCCAGAATCATTAAATATTATTCCGGGGGTATTTGTTCAAAAAACAAATCACGGCGGCGGCTCGCCATTTATTAGAGGGTTGACAGGTAATCAAACTCTCCTATTGGTAGACGGTATCCGAATGAATAATTCAACCTTTAGATATGGCCCCAATCAGTATTTAAACACGGTTGATCCATTCTCTATTGATAAAATTGAGGTATTGAGAGGAAGCGGTTCTGTTCAATATGGTTCAGATGCAATGGGTGGAGTTATACAGGTTTTTACTAAAGATCCAGGTTTTTCGGAGTCCACAAATTTTAAAGGTAGTGTAAGTGCTCGCTATGGAAGCGGAAATATGGAAAAATCTGGGAGTTCCGAATTTGTGTATTCATCTTCAAAATTGGTTTTTTCAGGAGTACTTGGCTTAAAAAATTTCGGAGATCTAATTGGTGGAGATACCACAGGAAGACAATCGCCATCAGGCTATAGTGAGTCTGATGCAAGTTTAAAGCTTAAATTAAAACTTTCAGAAAGGGCAGAAATAAGCATTGCAAATCAATTTGTGCAGCAAAATGATGTGGATGTTTTTCATAAAGTCAGGCTAGAGAATTTTAAGATCAATAAGATGGGTGTTCAGGGCAGGAACCTGAGCTATGTAAAATTTAGGATGCTACAGTCTAGTTCGCTTTTCAATGAAATTAACATTACCGGCTCCCTGAACAATACCATTGAAGAAAGAAATAATCAGAAAAACTCAAGTTTTATTGCCGGATTTGAAAGAGATAAAGTAAGTTCATCCAATCTTTCTGCAGAAATATTTTCTACCCTTTCAACCTATTGGACAGCAAATAGTGGGCTGGAATATTACAGCGATAAAATTAATAGTATCCGGAATAACACCAATAGTCAGAGTGGAGTCTTGACAACACTTCGCGGACTCTATCCCAACAATTCATCGTATTTAAATACTTCTTTATATTCTCTTCATCATTTTGAGCTTGCTGGATTTAATGCTGAAGCAGGAATTAGGTACAATTGGCTAAAGGCTTCCATATTTGACAAAGACCTTGGTGAGCTGCAAGTATCTCCAGGCGCTTTTGTTTGGAATACAGGACTTAATTACACCTTGAAAGATCATCATGTGTATGTATCTCTGAACACGGGATACCGGGCCCCGAATATTGATGATATGGGAACCTTAGGCATAGTAGATTTCAGATATGAACTTCCATCTTATGCCTTAAAACCTGAGAAAAGCTATAATTCTGAATTAGGTTATAAGTATGCTTCAAAAAAATTGACGCTTGGCGCAGCGTTATACCGAAATAAATTGATAGACCTTATTACTAGGATTCAAACAACTCAGATTATTGACGGATATAAAGTATATAAAAAGGAGAATACGGAAGAAGCCTTAATTAAAGGAGTTGAGGGATTTCTTGGATGGCAGGCTAGTAAGAATTTTTCATTTGATATGTTTACATCCTTTAATCATGGGCAGAATCTATCAAAATCTGAGCCTTTAAGAAGGGTGCCTCCCTTTAACGGGAATATTTCCATGAAATATAAAATGGCCAGGCTGTATATGAAGGGCGAATTAGCTTGGGCTGATAAGCAAGACCGATTAGCTCAGGGAGATAGAGATGATAATCGGATTCCCCGTAATGGTACACCAGGATGGAAAGTGTTGAACATTTATTCGGGTTATACTTTTGGTAAAGCACATTTAAAATTAAGTGCTCAGAATTTATTTAATGTGGATTATCGTACGCATGGAAGTGGAATTAATGCTGTGGGTAGGAGCTTATGGATGAACGTGCAGTACAACCTTTAAGAAAATAATACGATTCTGGATATCAATCAAAAAAAAACACCTTTATATAATTATATAAAGGTGTTTTGATATCAAGAGTTTTAAGAAATCGGATTCTTAGTTACTCTTGGCTTTTGATTTAAACCTAGTGAACTGTGGTTTTCCCTTACTGATGATTTCAGGAGCACCAACTAAGGTCATTGCTGATCGGAATCCAATTTCAGCACTTGTTTCATCTTGCTGCATAAATCTTCTAGTTGCAGGATTTAACCAATATGCTCTGTCATTCCATGAACCGCCTTTATAAACGCGTGAACGATCATTCACTAGAGTAGTAGTACCATAAAGACTAGTATTTACAGTATCAAGATAGCCTCTGAAATCAGATTTATAAGGTTTTCCGGCTAGTGAAGATGAATCAACCTTTGAAACATTTCCTTGTATTTCAGACCATTTTTGTTTTTTACCTGACTTTGCTGGATCTTTAATCGGGCGGCCATATTTATCTTTAGCATAAATACCTTTTTCTCGGTTAGATAATTGTTTATTTGCAAATTCATTCCCGCGAAAAGGGTTAAAATCTGAAAAATTTTCAAAGCTTAATTTCCTGTAAACATCAGCGGTCCATTCGTTTACATTTCCAGCCATGTTATAAAGTCCAAAGTCATTAGGAGTATAATTTCTTACAGGACCGGTAATATCAGCTTTATCGTTGAGGTAACCACCTGTTCCCATGTTATCCCCTTCGCCACGTTTAAAATTGGCTAAAATCATACCCTGAGTACGCTTTTTAGGTGAACGAACACCAAGCCCATTCCATGGATAAATTCTTCCGTCGGCAATATTTTCAAATTCAGTATTACCTGCTAAAGCTAAAGCAGCATATTCCCATTCTGCTTCAGTTGGTAAGCGGTAAGGTTGTTTCAACACTCCATCTTCTACGCGAACAGGCCTTACGGGTCCAGATTTACCAGTTGTTGCTCCACTTGCTACTGCATTCGGGTTAAGATCTTTTTTCATCTTTTTACCGTCAATACCTTCGCCACGAAATTGTCCATTCAAATAAATATCTGTATTGAAGGGCTCTTTTGAAGTAGTTGCAACTGCTGGAGCTCCAGTTTTGCCACCACCTGCAAGGGTCTTGTAGTCAACCAAATAACCACCTTTTCTGAGTATTTCCTCATTCACCCGATCAGTACGCCAAACGCAATAGTCATTTGCCTGTTCCCAGGTGATTCCTACAACAGGGTAATCCCGAAATGCAGGATGTCTAAGGTAATTGTTTACATAAGGCTCATTGTATGAAAGCGGCTGTCTCCAAACAAGTGTATCAGGAAGTGCATTGTAGTAATATTCAGCATCATTTGGATACGTGCGTTTGATCCAATGTAAGTACTCCAACCAATCTACGTTTGCAACCTCAGTTTCATCTATGTAAAAGGAAGCTACTGTTACTCTCCGCTTAACATTATCAAACTCATAGCCTAGATCCTGGTTTAGGCTTCCACCCATAACAAAAGTACCACCTTCAATTGCAATCAGTCCTGGACCTGGACCACCCTTAATTTTGTTGTTAACCTCAAAGCCGCCATTGTACTTATTATTGTAAGCCATGCCCGTTTTTGAGGAAGACTTGCTTGTGGTTTTGTTACAGGATGTTGTAATTCCAAGTAGAAATAGTGCTGCTGAAAAATATATCGTAATTCGTTTCATTCTTTTTGATGTAATTGGCTCATTAATTCGTTAAAAATACAAAATTGGTTAATATCACCAATGGATTTTTTTTTATCTATCTCTGGTACTATAAAATATACCTGCTCAAACGGAAAATTAGTAGTAAGGCTTCGTTTGAATATACGTTAAATCGATATTAAAACGTTCTCTGGTTGATGTTATTGTTGTCGATATATTTAATCTTGCCACTAGTATATTAAAGTTTAAATTATTATAAATTATTCAATATCAGTGTATTGTTATATATTTTTTTAAAAAACTCTTTTAATTATTTTTATTTTTTTTAATATTATTTTCAATAATAAAGCGTTTAATAAATCCTGCAGAATAAAAAATAAATCTTTATAATTGTTTATATTTAAATCACAGGAAAGTATAGATTTGGGTTGATTTTTTCTAAATTAATGATCAAAAAGCACTCGTTTTTTTATTTTTTAGTCTATTTTATTTTCGGTTTGCAAGTTTTAGTGGGTGCTCAAACTACGCAAAGCGATGGTAAGCGTAGTAATACGATACAGACAGCTGCCCCATTTTTATTAATTACTCCAGATGCCAGATCAGGTGCCATGGGAGATGTTGGAGTTGCTATTTCGCCTGATGCTAATTCATTGCATTGGAATCCTGCTAAGATGGCTTTTTTGGATAAACCAACCGGACTTTCAGCATCCTATACTCCTTGGTTAAGAAATCTTGTACCTGATGTTGATCTAGGATATTTAACTATTTATCATCGTTTAGATAAGAGAAATACAATTGGTGGCGCATTGCGGTATTTTTCTTACGGGTCAATTCAACTTACTGACAATAGTCAAAATGATATCGGGGTTTACAGTCCTAATGAGTTTTCTATTGAAGGAACATATTCCAGAAAGTTTGGCAATGACTTTTCTTTGGGAACAGCAATCAGATATATTAGATCAAGTTTGAGTAATGGCCAGTTCAATGGTCAGGATATACAGCCAGCTACAGCACTTGCTGCTGACGCTTCTGCTTATTATAAAACAGGAACCTTTCTACTTGGGAGGGATGCGGAGGTAGCTTTCGGCCTTAATGTTTCAAATATTGGGACGAAGATGAGTTATACCAATAATGGATCAAAATCATTTCTTCCAACCAATATGAAGCTTGGTACTGCCACTACTTTTATGTTGGATGAGCTGAGTACACTTACTTTCGCACTCGACCTGAATAAATTATTGGTACCTACGAGTCCTATTAGAGATGCCAGTGGTCGGATTATTAGTGGTAAAGACCCCGAAAGATCGGTGCCTTCTGCTATATTTGGTTCATTTAGTGATGCTCCGGGTGGTTTTTCTGAAGAGATAAGTGAGATTAGTTATTCAGCTGGGGCAGAATACTGGTATAATAAACAATTTGCTATTCGCTCAGGTTATTTTTATGAAACCCCGACCAAGGGTGACAGAAGATACTTTACCGTAGGCGCGGGTCTTAAGTACAATGTATTCAATATTGATTTTGCATATATTCTTGCAAATCAGCAAACCAGTCCTTTAGCACAAACCCTGCGCTTTTCACTGGTGTTTAATTTCGAAAAATAATTTAATGAAGATTAGAGTTGGATTTGGGTTTGACGTGCATCAATTAGTCGAAAACCATCCTTTTATTTTGGGAGGGGTTAAATTAGATCATTCCGCAGGTGCTTTCGGACATTCAGATGCCGATGTTTTGGTCCATGCTATCTGTGATGCATTATTGGGCGCTGCAAATTTGAGAGATATTGGATATCATTTTTCGAATACTGATGATCGCTGGAAAGGTATCAGCAGTTTAATCATACTAAAAGAATGTGTTTCTCTGCTTAATCAAAAGGGTTGGAGTATTGGCAATATCGATGCCATGCTTTGCCTTGAAGCGCCCAAGATCAATCCTTATATTCCTGAAATGAAAACTAAGATTGCCGAAGCTTCAGGAATAAGTGAAGATGATATTTCAATTAAAGCAACTACTAATGAGACCATGGGTTTTATTGGCAGGAAAGAAGGACTTGTAGCCTATGCTGTTTGTCTGATTGAAAAGGATTCTTAATTTTAATTTGATTTTGATTCAGGCAATTTCATCTCCTTAAAATCGGCAGCACATTTTCCACAATTACTGGCACATCCTTTTTTATTAATCATGCTTCTATAAACTAACCTTCCTGCATATAAACTAGCAAGAACGAATAAGAGTATAACTAGGATTAACTGTAAGTCCATAATGCAAAATTATAAAAATCAATCAAGTTCATAGTCAGTAGCTTGTAAATTCATAATTAAAATAGTTTGCTGTAGTAGAGATACTCATCTAATTTGATTAATGCCTCTCAGTCTGTATTCCCTTTTTAGGAAAGTTCTGCAGCTATATTGTGTAGATAAAACAGAATCAGCAGGCCCTATCTAGTTCAATTACTTCATTTTGCGGAATTCTCCTTTATAAATCATACCTTTGCAAAAAATTTAAGAGTAATTTTTTAATGCAAAAAATAAGAAACATAGCGATTATCGCTCACGTTGACCACGGTAAAACTACATTGGTTGATAAAATTTTACACCAAACCAATTTGTTCCGAGACAATCAGGCAACAGGTGATCTGATACTTGACAGCAATGATCTTGAGCGCGAACGTGGTATAACCATTGTTTCCAAAAACGTATCGGTTAGCTATAAAGGTGTCAAAATTAACATTATTGATACCCCTGGTCACGCTGATTTTGGTGGTGAGGTAGAACGGGTTCTTAAAATGGCTGATGGAGTAGTTCTTTTAGTCGATGCTTTTGAAGGTGCTATGCCTCAAACTCGATTTGTTACCCAAAAAGCACTTTCATTAGGATTAAAACCTGTCGTTATTGTAAATAAGGTTGATAAAGAAAATTGTCGGCCAGAAGAGGTTTATGAATCAATTTTCGAATTATTCTTTAACCTTGATGCAACCGAAGATCAATTGGATTTCCCAGTTTTATACGGATCGTCTAAACAAGGCTGGATGAATCATGATTGGAAAGTTCAGACTGAAGATATTACACCATTACTTGATACTATTTTAGAGCATATTCCAGCAGCACCTAGTTTTGACGGTACGCTTCAAATGCAGATCACGTCATTGGATTATTCATCCTTTGTTGGTCGTATCGCAATTGGTCGAGTAGCACGTGGGGTTATCAAAGAAAATCAGCCGGTGTCTTTAGTAAAACGTGACGGAACCATTCAAAAATCAAGGATTAAAGAATTATATACTTTCGAAGGACTAGGTAAGATCAGAGTTCAGGAAGTGGGATCAGGAGATATTTGTGCTGTTGTAGGTATTGATGGTTTTGATATTGGAGATACTATCGCCGATTTTGAGAAGCCGGAACAGCTGGAAGTTATTAAGATCGATGAGCCAACAATGAATATGTTGTTCACCATCAACAATTCTCCAATGTTTGGTAAAGAAGGTAAATTTGTAACCTCACAGCGTTTGCGCGAGCGTCTTTACAAAGAGATGGAGAAAAATCTTGCCCTGAAAGTTATTGAAACTGAATCTCCTGATTCATATTTAGTTTATGGTCGTGGTATTCTCCATTTATCTGTATTGATCGAAACCATGCGCCGCGAGGGTTATGAGCTTCAAGTTGGACAACCTCAGGTAATTATTAAGGAAATTGATGGTGCTAAATGTGAGCCTATTGAAACTTTAATTGTTGACGTTCCTGCAGAGGTTTCTGGTAAAGTTATTGAGCTTGTTACTCAGCGTAAAGGCGAGTTATTAGTCATGGAACCAAAAGGAGATCTTCAGCATCTTGAATTTGAAATTCCTGCACGTGGTATTATCGGATTACGTAACAACGTATTAACAGCTACAGCTGGCGAAGCTATTATGGCCCATCGCTTTAAGTCATACGAGCCATGGAAAGGTAATATCCCGGGTCGTTTGAATGGTGTACTTGTATCTATGGAAAAAGGATCCACTACGGCCTATTCAATTGATAAATTGCAGGATCGTGGTCGTTTCTTTATTGAACCAGGTGTTGAAGTTTATGAAGGTCAGATTATGGGTGAGCACATTCGTGATAATGATTTAGTGGTAAACGTTGTGAAAGGTAAGGCATTAACCAATATGCGCGCATCTGGTACTGATGATAATGCTCGTATTGCAACGGCCATTAAATTCTCTCTTGAAGAAGCAATGGAATATATCCAGGCTGATGAGTATATTGAAATTACTCCAAAGAGTATGCGTTTACGAAAAATCTACTTGAGTGAAAATGAACGTAAGATTAATGCAAAGAAATTTGTAAATCAATAAATTATCAGAATCTATTCTGTTAAAACATATAAAAGGCTCAGTGTAAACTGGGCCTTTTTTTTATCGGCAAGCCAAGCTTTGGCAGATAATCTTCATTCTAGACCTTTAGGATAAAAAACAATTTTATTCTAATGAAAAACTTTATCTAAGTTTGTTTTAATGAAGTTTCCAGTCGTGCCCGGTTTTGACCAGCAAGCTTTTAGTATATACCTGAAAAATACAGGCTGGTTATTTCTTGCCAGAGTTGGAAGTCTGATCATTAAGATCCTGGCCGGCATTGCAGTTGCAAATTATCTGGGTAAAACAGAAAACGGCCTGCTAAACTATCCCTTGGTCTTTGTTACATTTTTTATTGCTGCCGCTGCACTTGGTCTGGATGGATTTGTTACGCGCGAATTGCTTGCTTCACCCAAGGATAAAAATAAACTCCTGGGAACAGCATTTAGAATGCGTTTTCTGGCCGGGCTGATTAGTATTCCGCTTGCGTCTTTAACATTTTTATTAGTTAAAGGTAATCACTCAGATATACCTATCAGTTACATTCTGATTGCCTCTTGTATTGGAATAGCCCAATCTTTAAATATCATCGATAGTTATTTTCAATCGCAAGTTCAGGGTAAATACGTCATGATGGTTCAGGTAGCTGGGAATCTGCTTTCTGCTGGCGCTAAACTGCTTTTGATAGTCATTTCTGCCCCCTTGTATTGGTTTATATGGACGCTATTAGCCGATGCGTTGATACTAGGCATGGGTTACTTGATTGTTTACAGGGCAAGGGGCAATAAAATTTCGGAATGGCAATTTGAATATAGCTTTGCAGCAAACCTTTTAAAGCATTCCTGGCCGCTTGCTTTTTCTGCCATCCTGGTTACAGTTTATATGAAAATTGGACAGTTAATGGTTGAAAGTTTCCTTGGTGTAGCCGCATTGGGGGTTTATTCAACCGTTGTAAACTGGAGTGAAAGCTGGTATTTTATTCCTGTGGCAATTGTTACTTCAGTTTTTCCCGCTATCATGAATGCACGCCGAGATGATCCGGTACGTTATCAAAAAAGGCTGAGCGACATGTATGATCTGATGATGGTAATTAGCCTTAGCATTGCAGTTTTTATGACCTTTGCATCTCCTTTTATTTATAAGTATTTTTATGCTGCTGAGTTTGCTGATGGTGCTAAAATATTATCGATTCATATTTGGGCAGGTGTTTTTGTATTTTTAGGAAGCGCCAGTGGTCAATATCTTATTGCTGAGGGGTACACCAAATATTCATTATATCGTACTGGAGCAGGCGCTGTTATTAATGTAGTTCTGGGGTTTTTCTGGATTCCGTTGTACGGACTTCAAGGTGCTGCATTTGCAACTTTGATCGCTTATTTTTCAGCAACTTTTTTTATCCTTGTTTTTCCTGAAACCAGAAAGCAAGGTATAACTATGCTTAAATCGTTATTTTTAATTTCACTCATACAAAAAATCTCAAAACGTTGAAAAAAACGGAATCATATAGCAGTTTGTTAAGCCCCGCACGAATAAAGACCTTGTTATCATTCGGAATAAAGGGCTATCTATCAGAAGTAGGATGGTTTAAAGCTTTTGATACAAAATCGCCCATTGGTGGCGATGCTGAACCTATTCCATGGGTAACCTATTCATTCATTGATTTTATTGCTCAGCGAATTAAAAAAGAACATACTGTTTTTGAATTTGGTTCTGGAAATTCAACTTTTTACTATGCCAAGCGGGCATTAAAGGTAGTATCTGTTGAACATGACCAGGAATGGTTTAATAAAATTTCGGCAAACAAGCCTTCCAACTCTGAAATGATTTTCTGTGAACTGCATGCTGGTGGCCAATACAGTAAAATGCCTGCTAGTATGGGCTTAAAATTTGATATCATTATTGTTGATGGTCGTGATAGGGTTAATTGCTGCCTTCAATCCTTGGCGGCTTTAAGTGATCAAGGCGTAGTTGTTCTTGATGATTCAGAACGTGAAAATTATACTGAAGCCATACGTTTTTTCCAAAAAGAAGGATTTAAAGAATTATCATTTAGCGGAATCTCACCGGGCCTATTTTATCGTAAGTCTACTTCGGTATTTTATAGAGCTGAAAACTGCCTAGATATTTAAAATGGCTAATGAAATAGTAAGTGCGGATGTAAAAAATGCTTATGATGAATTTTATCTTGGGCGTGATGAGCAATGGCGTATGCTGGGTGCCCGATACAAGGCAAACAATATTATTGAGTTAAGCAAGGGGCATGACTCTAAAAAAGTTCTGGAAGTAGGTGCGGGCGATGGAAGTATTTTAAGGCATCTTTCTGAATGGAATACCTTTCCTGAAATGCATGCACTTGAAATATCTCAAAGTGGGGTTGATCAGATTAAAAAACTTGGACTTAAAAATCTGAGCTCAGTTACTATTTTTGATGGCTATCATATCCCGTTTAAGGATAATGAAATTGACCTGGTCATATTATCGCATGTACTGGAGCATGTTGAATTTGAAAGGATGTTATTGCGTGAGATTAAGCGTGTTTCAAAATTTTTAATCATTGAAGTTCCTTGCGATTACCGATATGGTGTAGATAAAAGAATGAAACATTTTTTAAACTATGGTCATATCAATATGTACACCCCCTCCTCTTTGCGCTTTCTGGTTCAATCAGAAGGGTATCAAGTTTTGAGCGATAAGGTCTCCATGATTGAGCCCGAGGTTACAAAATTTAATACTTTTATAAACCAGAAAAAATCTAAAAGCCTTTTCACCACATTACGTATTGATTTGGAGTTCTTACTTAAGAAAATTAGTATCAGTATCAGTGGTAAAAAAAGGCAAGAGTCTTTTGCTAATGCTTATACAGCCCTTTTAAGAAAGCAGGGCGATCTTGACATTTTTTAAATTACACTATTTACGCTGAAAATATATGAAGACCATTCTTTTTTCAATTCCTATTCTATTTTTTTTATTTCTGCAGCTAATCAGCGGAGGTAGATTCCATGGATCAGAATTTTTGAATGGATTTGCTGATACAATTGGTCTCAGGGATGAATTTTCTAAATCGCCGGTACTTTCTGCTGCTGAATCTATCAAAAAAATGAAACTGGAAGACGGTTTCAATATTCAGATTGTAGCTGAAGAGCCACTGCTTAACTCGCCTGTTGCTATGAGTTTTGATAACAATGGTCGTATCTGGATTGTTGAAATGGAAAATTATATGCCAGATACTTTGGGTTCGGGTGAGGATTTGCCAACAGGTAAAATTGTGATCCTTAGCGATAAAAATGGGGATGGAAAGATGGATCAAAGGAAGATATTTTTGGATTCGCTTATCTTACCTCGTGCTATTAGTCTTTTTGAAAATGGTATTCTGGTTGCCGAATCACCAAATTTATGGTTCTATGAAATTGTCAATGATAAACCTGTTCATAAAGTATTAGTTGATGCGGCCTATGCTGAAGGTGGAAATGTAGAGCACCAACCCAATGGATTGTTCAGAGCTTTGGATAACTGGATTTATAATGCAAAATCCGGTAAGCGGTACAGAAAGAAAGAGGGTAAATGGCTCGTTGAAAGAACTCATTTCCGCGGGCAATGGGGTATCACACAAGATGATCAAGGACGGATATTTTATAATAACAATTCTGAAAATTTACAGGGAGATTATTTTAGCCCAGGTTTAGGAGCATCCAATGAAAATCAGCAAAAAGTAGCCGGATTTTCTGAAAGTATTATTAAGAATAATAAAGTCTATCCCATCAGGCAGACTCCGGGTGTTAACCGGGCATACATGGCTGGCATACTTGACGATAGCCTTCGCTTGGTTAATTTTACAGCTGCATGCGGACCAGTAATTTTCAATAGTACCTTATTTGGTGCAGATTATTATGGAAATGCATTTGTTGCTGAACCCTCTGCAAATCTCATTAAGCGAAATATCCTGACCAATACAGGCTATATAGTTACTGGAAAACAGGCCTATAAAGGCCGTGAATTTTTAGCAAGTACCGATGAACGGTTCAGACCTGTGAATTTGTCTGTAGGACCCGACGGAGCGCTGTATATTGTAGATATGTACCGAGGAATTATTCAGCATAAAACCTATTTAACCCCCTATTTAAAAGGCCAGATCAAGGCAAGAGATTTGTCTGATCCAATTAATTATGGTCGGATTTATAAAATAGTGCCTAAGGGTAAAAAACTAGAGAAATTGAGTATTACCAATGATTCAGATCGTTTAATTAAGCTATTAGATCATTCAAATGGATGGGTGCGTAACAAGGCTCAGCAACTGATTGTCGATTCAAAAAATAAAGCACTAGA
This sequence comes from Sphingobacteriaceae bacterium, assembly GCA_947479815.1. Taxonomy (GTDB): domain Bacteria; phylum Bacteroidota; class Bacteroidia; order Sphingobacteriales; family Sphingobacteriaceae; genus Daejeonella. Next base: position 56,484 of record CANKAT010000003.1, on the reverse strand, counting down.
GATTCCCCTAAGAGCACTATTAACTAACACCAGTAGGCCATTGGCAGCTATTCATGCATTATGGTCAATGGAAGGATTGTCTGTTTTAAAGAAAGAGGATGTTCTTCCGCTATTGAAAAATAGGGACTGGACTCTTCGGATGCAGGCATTAAACAGTGTTCCTTCTGTCATGAATAAGGATAATTATAAAGAGTTTCTGGCCATTTTTAGGCTGTTATTAAGTCAAGATGATACCCTTGCAGCTCCATATCTGGCTTTTTTGAATCCATATCTGGAACCATTTGATTCAATAGCTGCAAAACAAGTATTGACTGATTTGGCAAAAAAATATCCCAATAATTTGTATGTAGCCGATGCGGTAATCAGCAATTTAAAGAATAGGGAAACAGTATTTTACAGGGAGCTTGCCGCTGATACAAGTGTTGCTATCAGTAAGCGATTGAAAAAGGTCATTGAAGACAAGGAGAAAAAGAGTGGAAATTCTGTGGATGTTTCAAAGGAATATCCGAAAGGTGCAAGCCTGTTCCGTTCAATTTGCCAAACATGCCATAGTGCAGATGGTAATGGAATAAATGGATTGGCGCCACCTTTAAATAAATCTGATTGGGTTACAGGGGATAAGAGTAGGTTGGTAAAGGTTATACTCTATGGATTGAGTGGACCAATAACAATCGGGACAAAAGTCTATAAGTCTCCTGAGATCAGCGGTGAAATGCCTGGTCTTGCTACAAATAGTAATTTTTCTGATGAGGATATTGCCCAGGTGGCTAATTATATCCGAAATTCCTGGTCCAATAAGGGTGATAAAATTTCCAAGGAAACCGTATCTGAAATTCGTGAAAAGTACAAGGGTAGACAAAAGGCTTTTAATGAGTCAGAGCTTAAATAATAGGATGATTTAGTGGTATGCTACTAATTTTATAACCCAAGACTCAGATTTTGTTAGGAAGATATACTACGCTTATTTTACCAGTTCATTTATCAATTGAATTTTTAATTTAGATCATGCAAAATTTTGCTCCAATTGCTTTGTTCGTTTATAACCGTCCGGAACATACCAGGCGCACGATCAAGTTTTTAAAGCAAAATTTATTAGCAGAAGAATCCCGCCTTTTTATCTTTTCTGATGCTTCTAAAAACGAAAGCAGTCAACTACTTGTTGATGAAGTCAGGGAGATCATCAAATCTGTTGATGGGTTTATGGAGGTTCAGATCATTGAGCGAAAAAGTAATATGGGATTGGCTGACTCAATCATAGATGGAGTGAGCAGATTGGTAAAGGAGTATGGAAAGGTGATCGTATTTGAAGATGACCTAGTCAGTTCTATTTATACCCTGCAATATTTTAACGATGCCCTAAAACGGTATCAGAATGAAGAAAAGGTCATGCATATTGGGGCCTATATGTATCCTTTGAATGACGATAGTTTACCCGAAACATTCTTTTACCGCGCGGCCACCAGTTGGGGATGGGCAACTTGGGATCGTGCTTGGATCAATTTTGAGCCTGATATTGATCAATTGATCAGTCAGTTTAATAGTGAAAAAAAACATCAGTTCTCTATTGAAGGAACTATGAATTTTTGGAAACAGATCGAAGAATTTAAAAGCGGAAAAAACAATTCCTGGGCTATTCGATGGTATGCCTCAATTTTTTTGAAGGGGGGATTAACACTAAATCCATCCCAATCATTAATTAATAATATTGGCCATGATGGTACAGGAATCCATTCCGGTTTGAATGATATCTATAATGTGATTATTAATCCAAGACCTATCCATTCTTTTCCTGAAAAAATTATAGAGGATCAACAGGCTTATTGGTCTATTAAGGAGTTCCTTAAAAACAGGAAGGGTAATTTGTGGCAAAGGATACTTCGCTTTGCCAAACAGAAAATAAACCGTTCTTAAAGTTTATTTTTAGCCTCCAGGATGATGTAGGGTGATAAAACCTTTGATTCAAATGGGATGATGGTCGTGGCAACCTTGCCGATAAACCAGATAGTTTTTATAAAGGCTTTGGTGAGACTTGATTTCTGATCCTTATTTTCAAGCCAGATACTGTATTTGCCAAGATAGGATGACTTGATTACTATTAAATTAAGCTCTTCCAAAGTGTTTTTCAGCAATTCTGGATCCATGCAATCGATATTATGCTTCAAATAATTATCACGGTCAAAAGTTTTTTGAACCCAGCCATTCACACCTCTAAAATTGGGGAGAGTAATCAATAAGGTGCCTTCGGGTTTTAAGAATTCCAGATGCCTCTGTATAATATCCTTCGTATCCTTAAAATGTTCTATTAAGCCACAGGAAAGTACTAGATCGTATTTTTCTTTTGATTGATATTGGAAAAGATCTGCTTCAATTAAGGTGATATCCTCTTCATTCAAACCATTTTTAGATAATACCTTTCTTAAGATACCCGGGTGAATGAAATAATCAAATAAGGTAGTGTTTACGCCTAAATATTTTTTGAGGAATATGGAATAATAACCTGGAAATCCGCCAAGTTCTATGGCAGTTTCAATTTTATTTTTTTTGATTAGTTGTTCCAGCTGCTGGTGGAATAAATAATTTTTATCAATTGAAATGGCCAGATCTGGTTTTGATTCCCAATAGTTTGTCCAGAATTTTTGGTCGGTTAATTTATTCTCCATGAATAAGCAAAGAAAACAAAAAGATTAGATATGAACATTATTTTAAAATGGAATTGAGCTGTTAATGGAAATCAATTCCTGCTGTTTTGTCAATGGGGGTGGTATTTAAATTAGTTTTTGAGAATCACCAACCATAGGAAAGTGCTTGGTGGTACCCACCAAGCATGTATAATTTCTTTCCGCTCATAGCCGCGGGGTATAGTATATCGGATAAAGAGATTTCGAAAAGAGTATATAATTTAATATTATAATCAAATTTTCCTTAGGCGACCTTGTCCACCGCTGATCCAAAGGACTCCATTGGAGCGGGGGAATTAAAGGGGTTGGTTTTTAATTATAGTGTCGAGAATCATAGGGAATTGCTTGGTGTTACCAAGCATTTTATAATTTCCTTCCGCTCATAGCCGCGGGGGCCTAGTCCTTTTTCTGTAGGAAAAAAGTACCAAAAATCCCACCGCTGCGCCTGCTGCTATGAAAGGTTCTGCGAGGGCTAGGGTTGTCATTGCCGCACCAGTCAATGCGGAAGAGAGGTGAACGGAGGTTCAGTGAATGGACGCTTTGTTTAAGATTGAACTAAGTTTTCCTGTTCCTGGATTTAGCTAATTCCTTTTATAATTTCCTTCCGCGGGGGGCTTAGTTCTTTTTCTGCAGCAAAAAAGAACCATGCCGAGGCGGTACGACGAGACCATGAGTGCCTTTAAAAAACAATAAATAAAAGCGAATAAATGCTACCGCTGCGCCTGCTGCTATGAAAGGTTCTGCGAGGGCTGGGGTTGTCATTGCCGCACCAGTCAATGCGGAAGAGAGGTGAACGGAGGTTCAGTGAATGGATGATTTGTTTAAGATTGATATAAATTTTCCTGTGCCTGGATTTAGCTGCCTGCCGTTCATGATTTCATTCCGCTGGTCCGAAGGACTCCATTGGAGCGGGGGAATTAAAGGGGGTGGTTCTTTTTTAAAATATGGTTCAACTTTGTCCATGAAAACTCCAAATGAGTCTTAATTAATCGTTTTTATCTTCTTTAAATTTTTAGATGAAGAATGAATGATTACATAAGAACATTATTTTAGAAAGGAATTGAGCTGTTAATGGAAATCAATTCCTGCAATTAGCCCAATGAATTGTATTTTTGGTTAGTGAAAATTGTCCATCTCAATACGTATGCCGGAAATGGGGGTGCAGGCAGGGCCTGTATGCGTCTAAATAAAGCTCTTAAAGCTAAGGGGCTTGATTCGGAGCTTGCTGTAAATTTTCTTTTTAGAGCTAATCCTGAAGTCCAGAATTTGTCAAAAAGCTTTTTTTCTAAATTTTTTGCTGCTTTTGGAATAATGCTGGAGCGTATTACCGCAAAATTATTTACCAAAAATGTACCGATTCCATTCTCATTCCCGGTTTGGGGTAAGGATATTTCAGGACATCAATTAGTAAAATCTGCTGATATCATTCACCTTCATTGGATCAATCATGCTTTTTTAAGGCCACAGGACATTGCTAAGCTATCCGATTTGAATAAGCCTATAGTTTGGACTTTTCATGATAGCAATGCCTTTACAGGTGGATGCCATGTGCGTTACGATTGCGATCATTTTTTGAAGGAATGCGGTAATTGTCCCGTTTTGAAATATCATGGGCCAGATGATAGCTCACGCCAGATCTGGAAAAAGAAGGAAAATGCCTATAGCAAACTGGATCTAACAATCATTGCACCTAGTAGATGGATGGCTGAATCTGTTAAAAAGAGCAGCATTTTTGGCTCGGCTTATGTCATAAACATCCCCAATACAGTAGATACGAATGTATTTAAACCAACAGCTAAGTTAGAGGCCAGAGCAAAATTGGGCTTAGATCCCGGAAAATTTATTTTGATGAGTGGCTTTATGCCTTCTCGAAAGGATCTGCATAAAGGAACACCTTATCTAATTGAAGCCATTAACCTTTTTATCAACAATCATCAGGTATCGCCTGATTCAGTTGAGTTACTAGTATTTGGCAACAGAGATGAAAAGAATGTTCCTGAGTTCTCAATACCTACTACTTTCCTAGGAACTATCTCTGATGATGAAAAACTAGCACTTTGTTACAGTGCAGCCGACGTATTTTTGGCACCTTCATTAGAAGATAACCTACCCAATACAGTGATGGAGAGTCTTGCCTGTGGAACCCCAATTGCTGCCTTCACAACAGGAGGCATTCCCGATATGGTCAAGCATAAATACAATGGATATCTGGCTGAATATAGATCCTCTGCTGATCTTGCAACTGGTATTGCTTGGATTTATAATTATCCAGATAAGGCAGAATTAAATTTCAATGCTCGTCAAACTGTAGAAGATTATTTCTCGGAAGGTAGCATTGCGGGGCAGCATATTGAATTGTATAAATCTTTGTTAGATAACCATGTTCCAGCCTAAATTAACTGTTATTACCATTGTTTATAATAATGTTCATGACATTGAACGTACGGTGCTTTCGGTATTGAATCAAAGCTATACAAACATTGAATACCTGCTTATTGACGGTGCTTCAAACGATGGAACTTTAGAAATTTTAAAGCAATATGAAGGCCGGATAGGCAAATTGGTATCCGAAAGGGATAAAGGTATTTACGATGCGATGAATAAAGGTCTTTCAATGGCCACAGGCGATTATGTTCTGTTTATGAATTCGGGTGATGAGATCTATTCTTCAGATACCGTAGAAAAGATTTTTGCCACTCAAGCTGATGCGGATATTTACTATGGTGAGACCGAGATGTTTGATGAAAATTGGACTAGTTTGGGGCAAAGACGACATCGTGCACCTGAGCATTTTACCTGGAGGGATTTTAAGTTTGGAATGAGTATCAGTCACCAAGCAATTTATATCCGTAGAGCACTCACTGAACCTTATGACCTAAATTATCAGTTAAGTTCTGATATCGACTGGATCATCAAGGCGGCTAAAAAGGCAAAAAATATCGTGAATGTAAGAAGGTATGTAGCTAAATATTTGGTGGGAGGTATGTCAAAGAAAAAGCATCGCCAAAGCCTTGCAGAGCGATTTGATATTTTTTCAAAGCATTATGGCCTGATACCTACTATTTTTAATCATGTGCTGATTGCCGGAAAGCTTGGCTTCTATTACCTGAAGCATAGAAAGACGAATGATTGATAATCAACAGCGTCTTACGAAATCACCTGACCGAGCGGAAAATTGATTTCGTCAGTCACTTTTCAACAAAGCGACTGACGAATTTGCCTTTCATGATGCCTATGTAAATTCGTAACCCGATAGCTATCGGGTCTGAAACCTACGACTTACGAAATCACCTGACCGAGCGGAAAATTGATTTCGTCAGTCACACTTATTTTTAGGCCTTAATTTCTTTTCTTTTAACCTCAAGAAATATCGCATATCCTAAAGAAAGCAATAAAAGAATGGATGCTATCAGTGAAATAGTTTCGCCAGTATAGTATGAGGTAGGTTCAAACTTGAATTCCAGCTTATGATTCCCTCCTGGTAATTGTGCCGCACGTAATATATAATCTGCTCTGAAGTAAGGTATTTTTCCACCATCAACGTATGCGTTCCAGCCTTTTTCATACCACATTTCAGAGAATACAGCTAAGGCATCACGGCCTGATGAATACTCATACGTCAGGTGGTCAGGATGATAATTAGTAAGTCTGATGAAACCATTGCCATCATAACCAACCTTATTTACATCAATTAGCGATTTAAATTTTTGATCAACTACCATTACATTTTTAGGATCAAAACTGCTGATCGCCATCATTTCCTCATCTGCATTTTTTACATACTCTATCTTTTGAACAAACCATGCATGACCCGCTGCTGTTGAGCGGTTTTTCATCGTTTCTTTTTGTCCATTCTGGTCGGCAGTGATCAAGTATTTAGTATTCAGCATGTCAAGCACATCTTCATTGATTGCTCCATTGAACTGTTTATCTAATACTTCCTGATAACGTTTAAGTTTAGCGGCATGATATCCTCCCAAACTTTTATGAAAGTAAGAAGGTACTGAATTTGAAAAAGGATTGCCCTGGCTTAGATCCAACACTCTATAATACGATTGATCACGCATGATCAGTTGATCCACATCTCTAGGTTGAAATTGCTGATTCAGCACATTTTTTTCAACAAATTTTTCATTATTCAGGTAACGTCTGTCAATGCTCCAAAGATCAACAAGAATTACCACTGCTAATGCGATGAAGACAAACTGGGTGTTCATCTTTTTTCTGATAAGCGCCCAAACTAATCCTGCGCCAATCAACACGAATAGCAGAGAACGCAGTGCATCCATTCTTGCCAGACTTATCCTGTCATCAACTAATGCATTTGCAATGGAATCGGCGAAGCCTTTATCGCCATTAGTAATCTGAGTTAATTGCTCGATGAATAGTCCGTGATTTTGAGTTTTAAAACTCAAAAATGCAGTTGGTAATACAATCAATAGGATTAAAAGTCCACCAGTGATGTATAAACTATACAACAGATTTTTTAGAAGTTTTTTAGGCTCTTCAGTTTGTGAAGCAACTTCTTTTACTGCAAGAATTGCCAAAACCGGAATTAAAAATCCTACGATGACCAGGATTGATTCAACCGCTCTGAACTTATTGTAAAGTGGGAAATAGTTGAAGAACAGATCTGAAAGGAATGGTAAATGCCTTCCAAAAGAAAGTAGAAGACAAAGTATACTGGCACTCAATATCCACCACTTAATTCTGTTTTTGACGATGAAAAGTCCTAGAATGAATAGGAAGCAAATGATTGATCCAAAATACCATGGCCCTGAAGTGAATTGTTTATCCCCCCAATAGGTTGATAATCCTACTTGTGACAATTGTTGCATGGCAGGTAAGAGTTGTTCAGCCGGGATTCCTTTGGCGGTCAGTGCTTTGGCTACTTCCGATTTTTCGTCTAGATTCGGACCTGAGCCTCCACCGTACGCATTTGGAACTAAGAAGGTAAGACTTTCACCCACACCCTGGCTCCATTGATAAGCGTACTCTTTGTCTAGTCCGTTGTTCGGTGTAGACTTATCAGTTGTTAAATTAGATTTTCCACGAATGGTTTCTGTACTGTATTCATAGGTAGTCCATAGCATACCTGCATTTACTGCAATGGCAAGAACTGAAGCCGCCGCTAGATAAGCAAATGATTGAATAAAATCTTTGCTTGATTTGCTCTTAATAGCGTGGTATAATTCAATTCCAACATAAATAAGTAATGCTATAAACAGATAATAAGTCATCTGGATATGATTCGTTCTGATCTCTATGGCTAGAAACAGGGCAGTTAAAACTGCACCTAAAATATATTGCCTCCTGAATGTCAAAATGATGCCTGCCAAGATTGGTGGGAAAAATGCAATGGCCATCGCTTTATTGCTGTGCCCAGCATCAATGATCTGAAAGTTATAGGATGAAAAGGCGAATGCTATAGCACCTGCCGCCGCCAACCATGGGTTGATTCTTAATACACAGAATAAAAGATAAGCACCCAAAAGGTACAATAAAACAGTGTCGATTGGATTTGGGAATACGGTTTTAAAGAAGGAAATAACATAAGTTGTTACGTTATTTGGATACTGAACCCAGATTTGGAAAGCCGGCATGCCCCCAAACATAGAATTTGTCCATAATGGACCCTTTCCGTCTTTTGCCTTGAAATCCATGATTTCTTTTTGCATGCCCTGAGCCATGAGAACATCGCTCTGATACAAGGCTTTACCTTGTAATGCCGGACTAAAATACACAAAACATAAGGCGATAAATATTCCTATGATGGCCAGATGTATACCATTGCGTTTAAACCAGTTATTCATTCTGCTTAAATTAGTTGAATGTCAAAAATAGAAAAAAGCTTAAACCTGCAAGGCTTGTTATTGCGCTTTATTAAAATAAATCTTTAGAAATGTATAATTTCTTTCAATTATAGCCCATAATGAGCCATATGAGCGCATTGAGATTTAAATAAAAAAGAGATTAATTTGAAATTAAGGAGTTTTTATTTCCTCATACTCAACAAAATCACCGGCATCGTCACCCGGATGTTTGTCTTTAGGCGGCATATAGTCAACACGGATACGGCCATCCGGTTCAGGGTGTTGTTGCTGATATCTCTGATTAGCCTGATTTTGTGCTTTTGTCATCATTTTTTGAAATACGACAGGTAAAAGCATGCGGCCAATCATTTTGATCAACCATAAAATACAAATGGTAATGAATAAAAATTTTAATAGTCCCATGAGAATAAATTCTGATACTCAAAGATAAGAGATAAATTTTTGAATACCATCGACGCAAATTAAATGTTACACTCGAGTTACGAATTTAATTATTCTTTCGAATCGCCTAAGCGTCACACCGGACTTGATCCGGCGACCCGACCTACCTGCCCATCCTCAAGCCTTACCTTTATCCCACGGGAATGAAAGGCCGAACTGGTCAGTATTGCTTGCACAATTCCTCTAGTTCGGGCACCACTTCGCTGATCTTTTTTGAGAATAATGTCTACCTCAAGTCCGGGATAGATGTCTTTTCTGTATTGGCCGTTCATTGTTTGTTCAATAGTTGCTGATAAGATAATTATTAAAATGCCTTAGCATCTCAATCAGACATCAGGAAAACCGTTCCTCCATGATTCTTTCAAGAGCATACATTTCATCTCTTAATTTTGCTGCCATCAAAAAGTCCATCTCTTTAGCTGCCAAAACCATGTCTTTTTTAGTTTTTTCAATTGATTTTTGAAGTTCTTGTTGGGTCATGTATTGAACAATCGGATCTGAAGCAAGATTGTCGGTCATTTCTTTTTCTACATATGCTTTTTGAACGCCACCCTTGAAATCCATGACAGAGGTTTGCTCAATGATGGCTTCGCGCGACTTCCCAATGGTGCGAGGCGTTATTCCATGCTTAGTATTATAGGCAACCTGTTTTTCTCTTCTGCGATTAGTTTCGTCAATAGTTACACGCATACTGGCAGTGATCTTATCGGCATACATAATTACCCGTCCGCGGTCATTTCTTGCTGCTCTGCCAATAGTTTGAATCAAGGAACGTTCTGAACGAAGAAATCCTTCCTTATCGGCATCCAAGATGGCTACCAATGAAACCTCTGGCAAGTCTAGACCCTCACGAAGCAGGTTTATGCCAATTAAAACATCGAAAACACCTAGTCTCAGGTCTCTTAAAATTTCAACTCTTTCTAGTGTTTTTACCTCAGAGTGGATGTATCGCACTTTGATTCCGAGGCGGTTCATGTATTTGGTCAGTTCCTCAGACATACGTTTGGTTAACGTAGTAACCAAAATCCTGTCTCCTAATTTAACCGTTTTATCAATTTCATCCAGAAGGTCATCCACCTGATTACCCACGGGTCTAATTTCAATAACTGGATCAAGCAGGCCTGTAGGTCGAATCACCTGTTCTACAAACAGGCCTTCAGTTTGCTCCATTTCATAATCGCCTGGTGTAGCACTTACATAAATAGTTTGAGGTGCAAGCGTCTCGAACTCATTGAAATTCAATGGCCGGTTGTCTAATGCCGCAGGTAAGCGGAATCCGTAATCTACTAAAGAAAGTTTCCTAGATCGATCTCCACCATACATTGCGCGAATTTGGGGCACCGTTACATGGCTTTCATCGATCACCATTAAATAATCTTTCGGAAAGTAATCTAGCAGGCAGAACGGACGCATCCCAGGGGTTCTTCCATCAAAAAAACGAGAATAATTCTCAATTCCGCTGCAGTATCCAAGCTCTCTGATCATTTCAAGATCATAGTTTACACGCTCCTCTAAACGTTTGGCCTCCAGGAAACGCTTTTCATTAATAAATTGTTCTTTACGGATTTCAAGCTCCTCCTGAATTGCCCAAATAGACTCCGTAAAGCGCTCTTTAGGGGTAACAAATAAATTAGCTGGGAAAATAGCCATATGCGACATTTTCTCAATGGTCTTGCCCGAAGCAGGATCGATGGTGCTCAATTCTTCAATGTCATCCCCAAAAAATGAAACCCGATAAGCAAAATCCATATATGCCGGGTAAATATCTACGGTATCTCCTTTTACTCGAAAGGTTCCACGACGAAAATCGGTGATAGTTCTGGAGTACAATATCTCTACTAAGCGATGTAAAAATGCATTCCTGCTAACCTTAGTGCCAACGGCGAATCGAAAAACCGAGTTTGAAAAATCTTCCGGATTTCCCATGCCATAGATGCAAGAAATAGATGAAACAACAATTATATCTCTGCGTCCCGACATCAGTGCAGAGGTTGTTCGAAGTCTGAGTTTTTCTATTTCCTCATTGATCTGCAGGTCCTTTTCTATATACGTATTTGATGAAGCGATATAGGCTTCAGGCTGATAATAATCGTAATAGGATACAAAGTAATTGACCGCGTTATCTGGAAAGAATTGTTTGAATTCACCATAAAGCTGTGCTGCTAAAGTCTTATTATGACTAAGAACTAGCATTGGTTTTTGTGTTTCCTGTACTACATTGGCAATTGTAAAGGTCTTTCCCGAGCCAGTTACACCCAGTAAGGTTTGATAATGATCTCCATTATTTACTCCTTCCACCAGTTGCCTGATTGCTTCAGGCTGATCGCCGGTAGGTTTATATTCGGATGTTAGCTTAAATTCCATGGGATATTACAAAGATAATAAAGAAGTGTTGAGTATTGTGTAAAGGTGTAATGGTGACGGTATGATTTACGTAATTTCCCTTGTGCTTGGTGGTACCCACCAAGCATTTTATAATTTCACTCCGCTCATAGCCGCGGGGCTTAGTCCTTTTTCTGTAGCAAAAAAGTACCAATGCCGAGGCGGTACGACGAGACCATGAGTGCCTTTAAAAAAACAATACACTACACCGAATAAATGCCACCGCTGCGCCTGCTGCTATGGAAGTCAGTGGGTTGGCTAGATCTGTAATTGCCGCACCAGTCAATGCGGAAGAGAGGTGAACGGAGGTTCAGTGAATGGACGATTTGTTTAAGATTGATATGAGTTTTCCTGTGCTTGGAGTTAGCTACCTTCCATTCAAAATTTCCTTCCGCTCATAGCCGCGACAATGAGCGGGAAAAACAAACTATCATTCATACAACAAAGTTCCTTCACTCCGTTCAGCATGACACCTGTATAGCGATTTAAAAAAATAAATTTCAATCAAAAATCCAATGTCATCCCGAAACCTGCCCTTCAGCAGGTGAGGGACCTTCGTAGTTCTTAGTACAATTTTGCTCTGTTTATAGGAGAAAAAAGACTCTCGCAAAGACGCAAAGACGCTTTGAATAACGGTTAAAGAAATTTGGTTAAGTATATACAACAAAGTTCCTTCACTCCGTTCAGCATGACACCTGCATAGCGATTTAAAAAAATAAATTACAATCAAAGTCAAATGTCATCCCGAAACCTGCCCTTCAGCAGGTGAGGGACCTTCGTGAAAATAAGTCCATACCTAATCATTGAAAAAACAATTCAGATGAAAATAATTTAGTTTAAGAATAGGCACACGCGGCACGCGTGCGCCAGTAATTGGTATAAAAAAACGTCAAATGTATTGAATCACTAAACTCTAAAATCTCTGCATTTATCAATTCTTAAACTAATATTACCTTAAATTTGTGTTAATTATTCCTTAGTCCTTATTCAATGCTTTATAACCACCTGTTTTTTGACCTCGATCATACTATTTGGGATTTCGATAAAAATGCCGAAGAAACGCTGCATGAACTTTACCATACCTATAAGCTGAAAAATTTAGGATTGCACTCAGCAGATACCTTTATTGAAAGGTATACCTTGAATAATCATCAGCTATGGGCAGATTATCACGTAGGTAAAATAAGTAAGCAAGTTTTGCGTGAAACTAGGTTTGCTAAAACATTTACCGATCTGGGTGTTTCTGCAGATCATATTCCGCATCAGTTTGAAGACGATTACGTAACTATTTGCCCTACAAAAACCAATTTATTTCCTCATGCACACGAAACATTGAGCTATCTGAAAGATAAATATACCCTGCATGTGATATCCAATGGTTTTAAGGAGTCAACAGAAATGAAGATCAGTAATAACGGTCTAGATGTGTATTTTGAACAGGTAATCATTTCGGAGGTTGTGGGTGTAAATAAGCCAGACCGGGCTATATTCGATCATGCATTAAACCTGGCTAAAGCTGATGTTTCTGAAAGTATCATGATTGGGGATAGCATAGAGGCTGATATCAGGGGCGCACAGGATTATGGCATGAAAGCAATCTATTTTAATCCCGAAGGCAAAGAAAAACCCGTAGATGTTGAACTTCAAATCAATTGCCTAAGCGAACTCATTCGTATTTTATGAGAACTGAACAAATAACTCATTCACTGCTTAACACTATTGAAGTCTATGAATCAATTCTAGCAGGAGTTTCAGAGGAGTCATTCATGCAATCTCCATCTCCTGGAAGCTGGTCTTATTCTGAAACCTATTCACATATATTTCAGTCTGGCCTACTCTCATTCATTGCAATTGAAAACTGTATCCAACAAAATGGAGTACTCAGCAGAAAGTCTATCCACTTTATTCCCTTACTCATTCTGTATTTTGGCCAATTTCCCCCCGGAAAAATCAAAGCACCCAAACGGATTGCCTCGATGGTTAAGAAAATCAGCAAGGAAGAGGCTCAAGCATTGATCCTCAAATTCAAATTGCGTTTACAAGAAATTAGCCATCTGGTGAATTCTGCAGACCCCCATCAAAAAATTAAACATCCCCGGCTAGGACTATTGAATGCAAAACAATGGCTCAGGTTTATTGAGATACACTCCATTCATCATGTTAAGCAGCTCAAACGAATTAAAAAACAGCTTGATAACATGTAATATATTTTTTGTTCATCGAATTGATTCATCCCATCAAAATATATTGGCTCTGAATTTCAGCTATATGTATTAACTTTGAAATAGCGAATCCAGGCGTATCGCATCAAGCGCACAAGCTAACATTAGATGATCCAGCAATTCAGAAGTATTAATCCATTAAATATCATTCTTCTAATTGGGATGGCTATTTTACTGAGAATAGGTATTTTAATTGATTTGCCTCAACAAATCAGCTTTGAATTCATGGAGCCGTTCGCCAGGTTATTAATCGATATTCCTTTGCAAAGTGCCTTTAGCCCCTCAGGGAATGTCATTGTTGCCTTAGCAATTTTGATCACTCAGGCATTAATATTTAATAAAATCATCAATTCTTACGGCCTTTTGGGCAAACCAACTTTCCTGCCTGCGCTGCTTTACGTAACCACGGGAAGTTTGCTTGCACCCTTCCTACTATTGAGTCCAACTTTAATTTGTAATTTTTTGGTTCTCTGGATGATTGAAAAGTTTTTAAGTGTTTACAAAAGGGCTGAAGTAAGCTCGGTAATGTTTGATCTGGGCATGCTGACAGCTGTAGGTACTTTAATATATTTCCCTTTTATTTCGATGCTGCCCCTCATGTGGATTAGTCTGATCATTTTTAGACCATTTAATTGGAGAGAATGGATCGCAGCAATCATAGGCTTTATCACCATCTTTTTCTTTTTGGCTGTATACTATTATTGGAATGATTCTCTTGGTAAATTTAATGAGATATGGTTACCATTAGCGAGCAAATACCAGATGAATTTTCGAATAAAACTAGTTGATTATTTAGTACTTATTCCTGTAGCGATCATACTTTTACTTGGTTTTTTTCAATTGCAGAAGAATTTCTTTAGGAGCGTTGTTCAACTCCGAAAATCATTCCAGCTACTTTTCTTCATGTTTATCATAGCACTTGCCTCTTTTTACTTAAAGCAGAATCTGGTTTTATATCATTTTTTATTATGTGCCCCACCTGCAGCCGCACTGATGGCATACTATTTTCTTCATGCAAATACTCGCTGGCTTTATGAGAGTTTATATTTCATACTTTTTGGTTCAATAATTTATTTCCAGTTATTCTAATAAAAATCAGGCTTTAACCTTTTTTAACACAATTCAAGGCTGCCAATCTTAAAAATTGAATAGATTTGTACTATGAAAATTAATGCCTTTATCTTAACTGGAACTAGCGGTATTGATGCCTTTAGTAAGGCAATGGGATATGAGACAGCTAGCCTTTTGAATAAAGCTGATGACCTGACTGCATTGAATTTTACCATTAATTATTCGAATAATAATGGCACATCTAGTTATTGATATTGGTAATTCGCGCAGCAAACTTGCCGTTTTTCAAGGGGATAAACTAATTAGGTCTGAAAAAGTGCACGATTTGGATACAACTATTTTGGGCGAATACCTCAAAAATTCAGAAATAACTCATAGTATAATTTCATCTGTGAATGATGGAATTATCGCTTTAGAAGATTTTCTAAAAGAAAGAACAGCGTATATCCGGTTTTCTACTCTTTTGCAAACAGGGATAGAAAATAAATATAAAAGCCTTGCCACGCTTGGATTAGATCGTTTGGCGGGAATTATAGGGGCAAGAGCGTTATTCCCCGATAAAAATTGTTTAGTTATCGATGCGGGAACTTGTATAACCTATGATGCCGTTAATAAAGATGGCGTGTATGAAGGTGGGAGTATATCACCCGGTTTGAAAATGAGGCTTAAGGCAATGCATAATTTTACGCGCAGGCTTCCTGAAGTTGAGTTAATTGAATATGAAGACTGGCAAGGCTATGATACAAAATCTGCCATGCTTTCAGGAGTATTGAATGGGGCTATTGAGGAGGTTAAGGGGTTTATTGAGATCTATAATTCAAAATATTCTAAATTACACGTGATTCTATGCGGTGGAGATTCGATTTTTTTTGATTACAGGCTTAAAAATAGCATCTTTGCACACGCTTTAAAAACCGAACCCGATTTGGTACTAATTGGTTTAAATGAAGTTATCCAACAAAATGATTAAAATAGTTAAGAATATATTCTTCTTTTTACTGTTTGTAGCGGTTCTTCCGGCAACGGCACAAATTACTTCAAGTTCTCCTTATTCACAATTCGGGCTGGGTGATCTGAAAGGTTCTCTTCTACCACAGAACAGGGCAATGGGTGGTTTGAGTCAAGGGATTCGTAAGCCAGGGCTATATGATAATATTAACCTTGCAAATCCTGCTTCTTATTCAAGCCTTGAGCTCACAGCCTTTGATGTAGGTGCTTCAATGGATATCCGTAATTTAAGTAAGAATGGGGTTTCGGGAAAGAACCAATTAAACTCAACATTGAGTCATATTAATTTTGGAGTTCCGGTAAACCGTTTTTCAGCAGTTAGCTTTGGTTTAGTGCCTTATACTGATCTGGGTTATCAATTTAGTAATTCAGGTTTGATAGACACCAATAAAGTCAATTATATTTACTCTGGCGAAGGTGGTATCTCAAAAGCATATATGGGATACGGTTTTAAGTTTGGAAAGAATTTTAGTTTTGGATTTAATTTGGCCTACCTTTTTGGCAATCTTAAACAAAATAGGGCTTTCGAATTTGCGAATGAGAAGACCACTGTTTTTAACTCTCGTACTCAGTATAGTACTTCTGTAGGAGGCTTAAGTTATGACTACGGGCTTCAATATTCAGCTGAACTAACTGATAAAACTAAATTCATATTTGGTTATACCGGAAATTCAGGAAATAGTTTAAACTCCAGAAATAATACAGTTACTACCCGTTATAGAAAAGATGTTCTTGGTGATGAATTAGCCACGGCCGATAGTACCTTCTATTCTGTAGGAACAAAAAATAAAATCAAAATGCCATTAACACATACCGCAGGTTTTGCATTTGAAAAAACCAATGGCTGGTTAATAGGTGCAGATTTTACTTATAGCAAGTGGGCAGATTATCGGGAAGGAGCTTCAAATCCGGGATTAAATAATAGCTATGGTATTATTGTTGGCGGGCAAATCACACCTGACGCGAACGCGATCACAAACTATTTTAAATTGGTTGATTATCGGTTTGGCGTAAAGTACGATAAAACCTTTGTTCAGATCGGCAATAATGATATCAACCAATATGCATTGACTTTTGGTTTTGGATTCCCACTGCCACGTAATCGATCTAGTTTCTACAAAATTAATTTGTCAGCTGAACTTGGCCAGCGTGGTACCGAGAAAAATAATCTTGTTCGCGATCGTTATCTTGGCCTACATCTTGGTTTCACACTCAATGATAAGTGGTTCCAGAAATCTTATATTGAATAATAGATGAAAGTTCGGCGCTGCATATACGGTGCTGTTTTTTTTACTGGGATAGCTCTGCAATTTGCTTGTGAGAATAATCTGCGTGATGTGGAGAAGATCTCAGCAAAGAAGCTGATTGTACCGGTTGATAAATCTACTGGAGTTGAAATTATCTATAGCGACTCTGCCCACGTTAAAGCCAAGCTGATCACCCCCGAGTTGCTGAGTTTTAAAACAGAAAAACCTTATATCGAAATGAGGAAGGGAGTAACTGTCATTTTTTTTGATCCGAATCGGCAAGAAACTAGTAGGGTACGATCTGATTATGCAATTCGACGAGAACGAGAAAATAGGGTTGAACTCATGCGAAACGTGGTGGTTACAAATATAAAAGGAGAGACCTTTAAATCGGATGAGTTAATTTGGGATGAAACTCAAAAGCGCTTTTTTTCCAATAAACTTGTTAGAGTTGCCTCTAAAGACAATGTACTGTATGGCACCAGTTTCTGGGCTAATGAAGATTTTTCTTACTATGAAATAGTCCAATCAACCGGCGACCTAAGATTGACCGGGGAGCAAGGGTTTTAGCGGTAATCTTTCCGTCATTTCGAACACCTCTACTATTTTAAATTGAAAGGCACTTACAAAAGGTGGAGAAATCTGTTCAAGAAGAGTATTTTTTCAATCCAAATTTCTATTTCAATCAACAGATTTCTCTTCGTACCTCATCGAAATGACGTTGTGGGATATACAGAATTCTCTATGCGGCAATTACCATTGAAACCAATGTATTTAGTTTCGCATGTTCGAAATGACCTTAATTATCTGATTCTCTAATTTTCTCTTGTTTATTTTTCAAAATTTGTATCTTGCGCCCTCTTTTAAAATTAGAATAAAAAAATACGGATATGGGAATAATGAGTTTTTTGCGGAACCGTGCTGGGTTAATCATCGTTGGGGCTATTGGTTTCGCAATAATTGCGTTCTTAGTAAGCGATGCATTGAAAATGGGTGGATCATTTTTGCGTGGAAATCAGACAGAAGTTGGAGAAGTTGATGGTGAAGCCATTCCAATCCTGGAATTCAATGAGCAGGTTGAACTGAATACGAATAATTTTAAGCAGCAAATGGGCCAGAACAATCTGGATCCACAAATGACATCTTATATCGTTGAAAATACCTGGAACCAATTTGTTTCTAAACTTTTGATGAAGAAAGAGATGAATCGTTTAGGATTACAGGTTAGTAAGAACGAGCTGAATGATCTAGTTACCGGTAAAAATCCTGATCCTCAGATCATACAAAACTTTGGCGATCCTAAAACTGGTCAGTTAAATAGAGTTCAGTTAAACTCATTCCTAGAAAATGTTAAGACTCAGCCAGGCGACAGCCCTGTGAGTAAGCAATGGACTTCTTTTCTTTTGAATATCCGTGAAAGTAAAATGGCGCAGAAATATTCAAATCTAATCAAGAACAGTATTTATGTAACTACGCTTGAAGCTAGAGAAGACTATAGCCAAAGAAATAAATTGGCTAGTTTCAATTATGTAAGTCTTGATTACAATTCAGTTCCTGATAATCAGGCAAAAGTTACTGATCAGGACTATAGTGATTTTTACAATGAAAATAAGTTTCGTTATAAAAATCCTTCCGAAAGCAGATCTTTTGAATACATCGTATTTGATGCGAATCCTTCAAAATCTGATTCAGCTGAAGTTATAGCTGCAGTTCAAAAAATTGCTGCTGATTTCAGAACATCAACAAACGACTCATTATTTGTAGGTATAAACTCTGAAACAAAACTTCCAATCAGCTATGTTCGCAAAGGTCAATTAGACCCCGCACTAGATTCATTAGTATTCAAAGCTTCTGCCGGTACTTTCATTGGCCCGATATTCACCAATGGCTCCTACAAAATGGCAAAGGTTATTGATGTAAAGATTGGTCCTGATTCAGTTAAGGCAAGTCATATATTAATTAATCCAGCTGCTGAAGGCGGCATCGATAAGGCAAAATCTAAAGCTGATTCCATTCGTAACTTAATTTCAGGTGGCGCTAGTTTCAGCGAATTGGCAGCTAAATTTGGAACCGATGCTTCTAAAGATTCGGGTGGTGATTTAGGTACTTTTGCAAGAGGTGCTATGGTTCCAGCCTTTGAAGAAGCTGTATTTAACGGTCAGACTGGCGATTTGAAAGTAATAACTACTCAGTTTGGGGTTCATGTAATTAAGATCAATGCACAAATTGGTTCTTCTAAGGTTGCTAAAGTAGCATTGGTTGATAAATCATTGTCAACAAGTAATAAAACTCAACAGGAGGCCTATTCAAAGGCCACTGCTTTCCTTGCTTCAGCAAAGAACGATAAGGCATTTGACGATGAAGCTAAGAAGTCAGGGTATGCTAAAAAACTGGCAGAAAATGTAACCCCTACTCAGGCAGCTGTTGAGGGTTTAGATAATTCTCGTGAAATGATCAGATGGGTTTTTGGAGCAGATAAGAGTGATGTTTCTAATCAGGTATTTGAAATGGGCAACAAGTTTGCAGTTGCCAAGGTTGTTGATGTATTTGAAAAAGGCACTTTACCTTTAGATCAGGTCAAGAAGCAGATTGAACCATTAGTTATTAAGCGTGTAAAAGCACGTTTACTTTTAGAGAAAATGAACAAAGCAGTTACAGGTTCAACTTCTATTGAGCAAGTTGCTCAAAAGGCTGGCAAACCAGTAACCCCTGTACAAAATATAGTTTTCGCTAATCCTGTTATTCCTGGAATTTCTCAAGAAAATAAATTGGTAGGAACTATTTTTGGGTCACAGCCAGGTAAATTATCGAAAGCTATTGAAGGTGATCAGGGAGTTTATGTTTTTGTTGTAAACGGTTTCAGTAAGCCTGCACCCCTAGCCAATGCCTTTAAACAAAAGGTTCAAGTGGCTCAGAGTATTCAGCAACGTGCCTCAGGTGAAGCATATAAAGTTTTACGCGATCAGTCAGATATTAAAGACAATCGTGTAAAATTCTTTTAATACCTTATTTCATTAACTTTGTATCCGGAAGTGATTGGTTCGCTTCCGGATTTTTTGTTTTAGACTGGATAGAATAAATGATTCGGAGCTAATCAATGATCTCAATTCGTAACAACATGGACATTCAGGAAAATATTGTTAATAAGGTAGCCCAAAGCGCGCTCGTCAGTCTAGATCTAGCAGATCTTTACCCCGCTGGTGAACGCTTTTTCTATGATATAAAAGACAATCTCTTTCATGGCTTAATGCTCAAAGAGAAAGACTTCAGGGAATTTATTAAAGGGCATAACTGGGAATCTTATGCAAATAAACATATTGCAATAGGTTGCTCAGCCGATGCAATTGTACCCACCTGGGCTTACATGCTTCTTGCTAACAAGATGGCACCATTTGCTAAAACAGTAGTCTTTGGCGACCTTAAATTGCTTGAAACTATTCTTTTTGAACGTGAACTTAGCAAAATGGATATTGAAAAATATCGTGATCAACGCGTGGTGGTCAAAGGATGCGGTGAAATTGCTGTTCCTGATTCGGCCTATATTGATATTACGGTCAAATTATCACAGGTTGCCAAAAGTATCATGTACGGCGAACCTTGTTCTACAGTGCCTATTTTTAAGCGTTCCGAGTCAAGCCCGGAATGACATAAAGTGGTTCAACCATTGCCATAATAGCATTCATGATTAGGAAATTAGTTAGTGTTTTTCTATTATTAATAGGTTCAACTGCATTCTCGCAAGGCCTAAAGAGTACTGGTGAGCCCGTATTTAAAGTTGGTGAAAAGCTTCAGTACAGATTGCGATATGGATTCATAATTGCAGCAGAAGCCTCCATTAGGGTTGAAGAAACCACTGCCATATTCGATAATAAGCCGGTTTATCATCTCATAGCTGAAGGAGGTACGGCCGGAACATTCAGTGTCTTTTACAAGGTCAGAAATCGCTACGATTCATACATTGATCAGTTAACGATGAGTCCATACCTCTATAAAGAGAATATCCGTGAAGCCAATTATCGACGAAGTGATCAAGCTCGCTTTTACCAAGACGAAAAAAAGGTGGTTTCCAAAAAAGGGACCTTTAAAAGCAATGGTCAACTATTTGACGTAGTTTCAGCCTATTATTTTGCACGCAATCTAAACATCTCAAAACTTAGCGAAGGCGATAAATTTAGCATGGATTATTTTCTAAATGATGGGATTAGCAACATGGAAGTCCAGTATATTGGAAAAGAAGTTGTAAAAACAGCGCTTGGCTTAATCCGATGTATTAAGTTTAGCCCGTCGATTCAACCTGGAAGAATATTCAGGAAGAATAGTAAATTATATCTTTGGATAACAGATGATGCAAATCGAATTCCGGTTAAGGCGCAGGTAGAACTATTGGTGGGCGCTGTTACCTTAGAGTTAATATCCGCCGAAGGGCTAAAGCATGCCCTTTAAGCGGTTAAAAAATGAATTATGATTGAAGTTAAAAACACCCTTGTTCACGAGGATATAGTCAGTGAGAATTTTGTTTGCAACCTCAATAAATGCAAGGGAATATGTTGTATTGAAGGAGATTCAGGTGCACCACTTGAGCGCTCGGAGTTAGCAATTTTAGACGAGATCTATCCAAGTGTAAAACCCTATATGACCGAAAAGGGCATTGCTGTAATTGAAGAATTTGGCACCTTTGTCAAAGACTTTGAAGGTGATTACACTACACCATGCGTAGACACCAATAAGGAATGTGCCTATGTCATTATGGAAAATGGAATCAGTAAATGTTCTATTGAGAAGGCTTATGAAGACGGCAAAATAGGATGGAAGAAGCCCATTTCTTGTCATTTATACCCAATTCGAATAACCAATTATCCCGAGTTTGAGGTTTTACATTATGACCGATGGAATATCTGTAGTCCGGCATGTAGTTTTGGAAATGAACTTAAAGTTCCGGTTTACCAGTTTTTAAAAGAACCCCTTATCCGAAAATATGGAGCTGAATGGTATAATGAGCTTGTTGAAAAAGCCAAAACAGATAATTAGCAACCCGATAGCTATCGGGTGAGTAAATTAGTAAATTAGCAACCCTAAAACCCGATAGCTATCGGGTTATAACTTAAAACTTATAACCTACAACTTACCACTTACAACCTACCACTTATAACCTAGAACTTACAACCTATAACCTAAAACCTATAACCTAAAACTTACCACTT
Source organism: Sphingobacteriaceae bacterium (assembly GCA_947479815.1). Classification (GTDB taxonomy): domain Bacteria; phylum Bacteroidota; class Bacteroidia; order Sphingobacteriales; family Sphingobacteriaceae; genus Daejeonella. The sequence continues at coordinate 34,400 of CANKAT010000003.1, read as the reverse complement.
ACAACCTTCCCATATGAAAGGAATCATACTCGCAGGGGGCTCAGGCACCAGATTACACCCACTTACACTCGCTGTCAGCAAGCAGCTTATGCCGGTTTATGATAAGCCGATGATTTATTATCCCTTGTCTACGCTCATGCAGGCTGGTATTAAAGATATTTTGATCATTTCTACACCTCATGATCTTCCACACTTTGAAAAATTACTTGGTGATGGAACTAGAATTGGCTGTAAATTTTCATATGCTGAACAAGCAATTCCAAACGGTTTGGCACAGGCTTTTGTAATCGGTGAGAAATTCATAGGTAAGGATGCGGTTGCACTTATTCTGGGCGACAATATCTTTCACGGCGATTCAATCAGTAATTTGTTACCAACTATTCAAAATCCCGAAGGAGGAGTAGTATTTGCCTACCAGGTATCCGATCCTGAACGCTATGGAGTAGTAGAGTTTGACAAAGATTTCAATGCATTATCTATCGAAGAAAAGCCATTAGCGCCCAAATCTAATTATGCAGTTCCAGGTTTATACTTCTATAATAATTCGGTAGTTGAAATAGCAAAAAATATACAGCCTTCGCCACGTGGAGAATACGAAATAACAGATGTTAACCGTGAATATTTAAAACAGGGTAAGCTTAAGGTAGGGGTTTTAAGCCGCGGAACTGCTTGGCTTGATACTGGTACATTCAACTCGCTTATGCAGGCCGGCCAGTTTGTTCAGGTGATTGAAGAAAGGCAGGGCTTAAAGATTGGTTGCATAGAAGAAATTGCCTATCAAATGAATTTTATTGACCAAAAGCAGCTCAAGGAAATTGCTGAGCCACTCCGTAAAAGTGGGTATGGGGAGTATCTTTTGGGGTTGGTTAGGTGATTAGTATTTAAATTAGTTGTTGAGAATCACCAACCATAGGAAAGTGCTTGGTGGTACCCAACAAGCACATATAATTCCATTCCGCTCATAGCCGCGGGGGCTTAGTCCTTTTTCTGTAGCAAAAAAGGACCAAAACGCTACCGCTGCGCCTGCTGCTATGAAAGGTTCTGCGAGGGCTGGGACTGTAATTGCCGCACCAGTCAATGCGGAAGAGAGGTTAACGGAGGTTCAGTGAATGGACGATTTGCTTAAGATTGATATAAGTTTTCCTGTCCCTGGATTTAGCTGCCTACCATTCATAATTTCATTTCGCTCATAGCCAGCGGGGGACAGTAAGTCGGATAAAGAAATTTCGGGATTGAACTGATATTTACGAGTTCTATCTAATCTGTCATATCCACCCAGTGTTCACCGCTGGTCCAAAGGACTCCATTGGAGTGGGGTTATTATAGGGTGGTGGTATCTTCAACACTATTACAATACATAAAATTTCTTCTTTCGTTGCACTCTCCTTAAAAAATCAATATCTTGTTGTATAATTTAAATGAATTATATACAGAATGTGATCCAAAAAAATATAAACATGAAAAACAACCGTAGAGATTTTATAAAAATCGCTGGAATAGCCGGGATGGCTGGAATTGGTGCAGGAGTAATTAATGGACTTTCGGCTTGCAACGACTCCGGAAAGGATACCAAAGTTCCACTAGCGGCAGATGAAAATGTGGATGGTAGTAAGCAGAGCATTATTGGTTTATATGGGGCATGGGCCTATTCACTAACAGAAAATAAGATTCCTGATTACTCATTTAGGAATACCAAATGGCAGGATATTGAGAAGTGGAGAGTAGCGGCAAAAGAAAGGCTACTTGATCGTTTGGGCATACCTGATATAGGGGGTATCCCTAAAGTTACTGTCAATAAGCAATATAATTATGACGGATTACATATCGAAGAATTAACGTGGCAACTGCCTTATGGCCGTGTTACAGAGGCAATTTTATTAAAACCTCAAAATGCAAAGGGTGCTTTACCTGCCATTCTGGCTTTCCATGATCATGGAGCAAACAAGTACTTTGGAACCAGAAAAATCACCAAGACATCCGATAAACAGCATCCAGATATGGTATCCCATCAAAAAGAATATTATAGCGGATTAGCATGGGCAAATGAAATTGCTAAACGCGGCTATGTAGTCTTAGTTTCTGATGCATTTCCTTTTGCCAGTCGTAGAGTAATGTTACAGGATGTACCTGCCTCGCAAAGAAATGGCTTAAACGATCAAAATCCTGAAGATTCCAACAATATTAAAGCCTATAATACCTGGGCTGCTGCACATGAGCATATTATGGCAAAATCGTTATTCAGTGCAGGTACAACCTGGCCAGGGGTATTTTTTGCCGAAGATCAGAAAGCCTTAGACGTATTGTGCGCCCGCAAAGATGTGGATGCTAATCGGATTGGCTGTGCTGGCTTGTCGGGAGGTGGAATGAGGACTGTTTTTATGGGTGGACTCGAACCACGGATTAAATGTGCCGTATGTGTAGGATTCCTTACCACTTGGAAAGACTTTATTCTGAACAAATCATTTACCCATACCTGGATGACCTATGTTCCAATGCTACCAAAAGATATGGATTTCCCAGAGATTTTGGGCTTGAGAGCACCGCTTCCAACCTTGGTTCTGAATGATACACATGACGCACTTTACACGCTTCCTGAAATGGAGGCAGCCGATAAAATCTTAGCGGCGGTCTATAAAAAAGCGAATGCCACAGACAAATACAAATGCTCGTTCCATCCGGGTCCTCATAAGTTTGATAGCAAGATGCAAACCGAAGCATTTGATTGGTTTGATCAATGGTTGAAAGGGTAATGAGCAAATTTGAAAATTAGCAAATGGGGTCAGACTTACGAAATCACTTATGCGTTTTGAGAGTCGATTTCGTCAGTCGCATCAAGGTGTTGGATTTGGTATTGAAAGTTAATTAGCAAATTTAGGGCCTCACCCTGTGTACGGAATTACTGGTTTCAGGTATAGTTTTGCCCCTCTCCAAAGGAGAGGGTTTAAAGATTGTATAAGAATATCTCGATGAGATAATTTGTCCCTTTGTTTTACCTTTGGCAATCTTGTATGAGTAAACCAGATAATGAGTAGAATAGCACAATCCAAACTTATAACCTACAACTTAATACTTACAACTTATACCCCTAAATCTTTATAAAAATCTTCTTCTTATACAAAAAATACATCATAAACCATACCAGTGCAAGCCCACCCAGTGCCTCGAGTGCATCATGAAAAGGTTCTGGAACTGGAGCGTAGAGACCGGCAAAAAGAGCGTTTGAGGTATGAGCAAAATCAATGAAATGGTAAGCCAAATAAATGGTGAGTGAATTCATACCAATTACCTGGAAAAAGAATGCCCATTTCTGGTATTTCAGCACATCAATAACATAATAGAATAGCCCTAAAAATATAAATGCCATACCTGATGTAAGGAGTATAAAAGAGCTGGTCCAGAGGTGTTTGTTAATTGGAAAGTGAAGGCTCCATAAAAGACCTAAACCTATCCCAGCAATGCCTGCTAACAGCAGGAATGATAATTTCTTACTTTCTTTCCAGTCTGTTCTCAGCATATCGCCAGCCAGAGTTCCTAGAACCGCAAGGCACATGGCAGGGAATTGCGTTATTAGGCCATTTTCATCATATATTTTTTGTAGCAGCCTGCCTGGCAAAAAATTTCTATCAAACCAACCAATCAAATTACCTTCCATCGTAAGGTTACCTGCACCAAATCCAGGTACTGGAATCAGGAATAGAGCTGCATAATAGGACAGTAAAATTCCGCCCACCCAGATGAGTCGGCTCTTCCATGAAAAGTTAAGGTATAAAATGGTAGCTAGAAATCCAGCTACCCCTATTCTTCCAAGAACGCTAGCTACTCGAATTTGCGCAGGGTCAAAAAAAGTAACGGGTTGATTTTTATCCAGAATACCTAAAACGATTAGAATTAACATTCTACGGAATGCTTTTTTATACAATTCAGATTTGCTGAGACCCTTTTCAATGCCTTTTTTGAGCGAGAAGGGTATGGAAACCCCTGCAATGAACAAAAATAGTGGGAAGATGAAATCATAAAAAGTAAAACCATTCCAGGCCGGGTGTTTCAATTGTCCGGCAAGATAATCGACCCAAGCCAATCCGGTTTTATTTTCTAGTAATACCAGAAATGTACCGCCACCTGCAATCAGGAGCATGTCGAAACCACGAAGGGCATCGATAGAGAGCAGGCGTTGCGGCTTTGCTGTTTCAGGAGAGTTTTTTTCTTTCATTTTCTTGAACTGAAATGTTGATTCATAGTTTCTGAATTTCGATTATTTATGCCAGTTGCTAGCTTTTGCTCAGAAAACTTATACTAGTTTACGATAAATTTTGAAAATGTAAGGTATTTTATAGTAGGATTAGGATGTAAATCGATTTTAGGAGAAGACAATTTTCTGTTATCAGTTATCTGTTGTCTGTTATCAGTTATCAGTTATCTGTTATCAGTTGTCTGTTATCAGTTATCACCCGATAGCTATCGGGTTGTCTGAATAAATACTGCTAATTTTAAACTAGCACTAACTCGTCTTTGTTCTTGGTTCCTGGTTCTTGGCTCTGTATAGTTGGTTAGTAGTTACCCGATAGCTATCGGGTTGGTTAGTGGTTAGTTGGTTAGAATTTAGTTGGTTAGTGGTTAGTTGGTTAGAAATATTTGTTTTCACCCGATAGCTATCGGGTTTTCAGTTATCTTTTTTTCAATGCGTGGAAAGACTTACGAAATCACTTGGGCGAGCGGAAAGAAGATTTCGTCAGTCGCTAAAAGGATTGGCGACTGACGAATTTAAATGCATGACGCTTAGGTAAATTCGTAAGTCGGAGGGATCAGACTTGCAAAATCATATAAACGAGCGGAAAGAAGATTTCGTCAGTCGCTAAATTCATGGTAGAATCAGGATGTAAACCGATGTTAGGAGAAGGCATTTTTCTGTTATCGGTTATCTGTTGTCTGTTATCTGAATAAATACTGCTAATTTTAAACTAGCACTAACTCGTCTTTGTTCTTGGTTCTTGGTTCCTGGTTCTTTGTTCTTTGTTCTTTGTTCTTGGTTCCTGGTTCTTGGTTCTTGGTTCCTGGTTCCTGCCTCCTAACAAAAATATCATTCTCCCATTTCCTAATCCTATTGATATATTTGTATCCATCAATAAAAAATAAATGCAAGCAGTCCTTTCACCTGATCTGAAAATTGGAGTCATTGGGCTTGGCTATGTTGGGCTTCCACTGGCCCTGGCTTTTTCTGAAAAATACACGGTGTTTGGATATGATTTGGATCCAGCTCGTGTAGCGTCTTTGTGTTTAGGCAATGATAAAACTTTGCAAGTTTCCCAGCAAGAGTTAAAGGCTTCAAAATTGACCATTACTCATGATCCTATACACCTGGCCACTTGTCAAATCTACATTATCACTGTTCCAACTCCGGTTGATGAACAAAAGAAACCCGACCTAAGCGCCTTATTATTAGCATCCAAAACAGTTGGAGCAATGCTTAAACAAGGCGACCTTGTCATTTATGAGTCAACCGTATATCCAGGTTGTACAGAAGAAGATTGTGTACCCGTACTTGAAATAGAAAGCGGCTTGAACTATAATGAGCATTTTTATTGCGGGTATTCACCCGAACGGATTAGCCCGGGCGACCCAGTTCATACCCTCAAAAATATAATTAAAGTAACCTCGGGCTCGAATCCTGCAACAGCCAATCTGGTCAATGATTTATATGCTTCTGTCATCCATGCAGGAACCTATCAAGCATCCTCAATCAAGGTAGCAGAGGCCTCTAAGGCGATAGAAAATGCTCAGCGCGATGTTAATATCTCATTTGTAAATGAGCTTGCACTGATCTTTGACAAAATGGAAATTGATACCTCCGAAGTATTGGATGCGGCAGCAAGTAAATGGAATTTCCTAAATTTTAAACCCGGCTTGGTTGGAGGGCATTGTATTGGAGTAGATCCCTATTACCTATCTTATAAAGCAGAAAAGCTGGGCTATGTTCCCAAAGTTATCGTATCAGGAAGAGAGGTTAATGACCAGATGGCTTTGTTTGTGGTGAACAAGTCTATCAAGCTACTATCAGCAAGAGATATACCCTTAAAAGGTTCCAGAGCATTAGTAATGGGCCTAACATTCAAAGAAAACTGCCCAGATACCCGAAACAGTAAAGTGGTTGATATTGTGAATGAATTAATGCAATTCGGGCTAGATGTTGATGTTTTTGACCCTATTGCCGAAAAAGAATATGTACAGACTCAGTTCAATATTAAGCTGATCACCGATATCTATCAGCATAGCTATCAATTAATCATTTTAGCGGTTGCTCATACCGAATTTCTCCAAATTGATTTTGGTAAATTGAAGAATGCGGACACTGTACTTTTTGATACCCGGGCAGTATTGAATAGGGAATGGGTGGATGGGAGGTTGTAACGAAAGTAAATAAAGCATTTATTGTCCTGAATAGGTTTACAAAAACCACCATATTGCCCCTGCTCCAATGCATTGGAGCGAAGAAATAAAAGGGGGTGGTATATCAACCCAGGTCCTTATTCAGGTCTGAATACTTAGGGAATTGAGATTAAATAATTTTAGTATTTTTATCAAAAATGAAGGTGTTAGAAAAAGATTCAAAAATATATGTAGCCGGCCATAGGGGAATGGTAGGTTCTGCAATATTAAGAAAGCTTAAAGCTGAAGGTTTTTCTAATATAGTAGTAAAAACCTCTTCAGAGCTCGATCTAAGAAATCAAGTAGCTGTTTCAGATTTTTTTGCAAATGAAAAGCCTGAATATGTATTCTTGGCTGCAGCTAAAGTTGGCGGTATCATTGCCAATAATACCTATCGTGCAGATTTTTTATATGAAAATCTTGCTATTCAAAATAATGTAATTCATAACGCATATTTAAATGGAGTAAAGAAATTAATGTTTCTTGGCTCTAGCTGCATTTATCCTCAACTTGCCCCACAACCACTAAAAGAAGAATATCTATTGACGGGTTTATTAGAACCTACAAATGAGCCATATGCCATTGCAAAAATTGCAGGAATTAAAATGTGCGAAGCTTACAGAGATCAATATGGTTGTAATTTCATCTCGGTCATGCCTACCAATTTATATGGATATAAGGATAATTATCATCCAGAAAATTCACATGTTCTGCCTGCCCTCATCAGGAGGTTACACGAGGCTAAAATAAATAAGGCGGCTGAGGTAAGTATTTGGGGATCAGGCTCACCCAAGCGGGAGTTTCTATTTGCCGATGATTTGGCCGACGCCTGTTTCTTTTTAATGCTAAATTATAATGATAAAGAGCTCATCAATATTGGAACAGGGCTGGATTTGACAATACATGAACTTGCGCTTTTAGTAAAAAGCACGGTAGGTTTTGAAGGCAACTTGGTATTTGATACGAGTAAACCCGACGGTACACCCAGAAAATTGATGGATGTATCCAAATTGAATGAGTTGGGATGGACGTATAATACAAGACTGGAGCAAGGTCTTCAATTGACTTATGCAGATTTCTTAAAGAATGTTGTATAACTATCTCTTATTTCAAACGAATTACTTTCCGATTTAAAAATCAAGCATGGCGATTTTAAATTTAACCCTTATTGCTTGACCTTTAGTACTTTAATCCCGATCTAGGCCTATATTTCAAATAAATTACTCATCCCATTGGCCAAAAAAATCAGCAATATTTTTTTTAATTCTTTGCCTTTAAAAAATATTTTTTACTTTTATATTAGATAATGAGTATTATTTATACTCAATAAGAATGCTAGAAAGCCTGATCACTTCTAAAACCAGAATTAAGCTCTTGCTTAAATTCTTTTTAAATATCAATAATCAGGGCTATTTACGTAGCCTAGAGGCTGAATTTAATGAGAGCACCAATGGTATCAGGCAGGAACTCAATCGTTTTGAACAAGCTGGTTTATTGTTGGCAGAATCTGAAGGCAATAAAAAATTGTACAGAGCCAATACATTACATCCCTTATTCAAGGATTTGAACAGTATCATTTTAAAGTTTGTGGGTGTTGAACAGTTAATCGAACAGGTTATTGATCGGTTGGGCAATGTGCAACAGGTATATCTGGAAGGCCGGATAGCCCAGGGGCTCGATTCAGACATTATTGATCTGCTGATTGTAGGCAATGATATCGACCGTAATTATTTGAGCTCATTGGTTGAAAAGGCCGAACCTTTTTTAAATCGAAAAATTCGTTATCTGGTTTTTGAAGAGCAGGATGCTAAAGTATATGTAGAGCGGCATTATAAAGAATTGGTATTAATATTTGATCTTCCCGAATGAAGTGGTACGTACTTTATACCAAATCCCGTTGTGAAAAGGCGGTGGCAGATAAGCTAAGATTATCTGGTATTGAGGTGTATTGTCCACTTTTGAAAAGGAAAAAATACTGGAGTGATCGGTGTAAATGGGTTGAAGAACCCCTATTCAGATCTTATTGTTTTGTTAGTCTAGAAGAAAGAGATAAAGATTTGGTCTTTTCAGTACCGGGAGTAGTACGTTATGTTTACCACTGCGGGCAGCCAGCAACAATTAGGGAAAAGGAAATGAATCTGTTGAAAAGCTGGCTGATGGAATACGATCATGACAGTATTGAAGCAACAAATTTAAATGTGAATGACCAAATTAGAATTCGGTCTGGCGCATTGATGGATAAAGAAGCCCAAGTTTTAGAGAGTAAAGGCAATTATGCGCTTTTACTTTTAAAAGACCTTGGGCTACAAGTTCGGGTTGATTTAAGAAAGAATGTTATCGAGAAATTGATAGCTTCTTAATACCAGATTTATACTTTATTAATATTGGATGTCAAAATCGAAAGATGTGACTGAAGGGGCGAAGCCGTGCGAAGCGCGAAGAGCGCAGGATGCGCGAAGGGCGCAAGTTATCAGTTATCAGTTATCTGGCTGGGCGGAGATGATTAGTATCATAATAATAATTAATAAGAAACTTTTTAAATGTCGTTAGTCTGACAACTGATAACAGACAACAGATAACAGACAACAGATAACCGACAACCCGATAGTTATTTACTTTGCATTTAATGAGTGCTAACACAGTAATTTTATATAATTCTAATACACTTTCTAATCCTATAGAGGTTTTCATAGAAGATGAAACTGTCTGGTTAACACAATTACAAATGGCTGTTTTGTTTAGTGCTACTAAGCAAAATATTAGTTTGCATATTGGTAATATCTTTAAAGAGGGAGAGTTAAAAGAAAATTCAACTGTCAAGGAATACTTGACAGCTCAAAATGAAGGCGGAAGGAACGTTAACCGAAAAGTTAAATTATATAATCTTGATATAATTATTTCAGTTGGTTATCGTGTTAAATCTAAAACAGGAACGCAATTTCGTATTTGGGCTAATTCTATATTAAAAGATTATTTACTCAAAGGATACGCTCTTAATCATCGTATAGAAGTATTAGAGAAAAAAATCAATTCATTAGAAATAAAAAACAATGAGTTTGATTTAATTTTAAAGCCAAACTTAATTCCAAATCAAGGTATTTTTTATGATGGGCAAATTTTTGATGCTTATGAACTTGTAGCAAGGATTATTAAATCGGCTCAAAAATCCATTATTTTAATAGATAATTATTGTGATGAAAGCGTTTTATTATTGCTTTCAAAACGCGCAGCAAAAGTTAAAGCTACAATTTATACAAATAAGAAGGATTCTGTTTTAGAACTAGATATTGAGAAACACAATCAGCAGTACGATTCTATATCCCTTTCATATTTTAAAAAAGTACATGATCGTTTTTTAATCATCGATAATAAGGAATTATATCATTTTGGTGCATCCTTAAAAGACTTAGGAAAGAAATGGTTTGCTTTCTCTAAATTACAACTACCGATTGCTCCATTTTTAGAACAATTGATACAACAATAATTGTCTGTTTGAAATGATTTTTCTGACAACCAACAACCCGATAGCTATTAGCTGACAATTAACCAATCATTCCAGATATCGCTAGCCTGACAACAGACAACAGATAACAGACAACAGATCCATTAAGAAAGCAAAATTATCAGCAGAAATAAGATTTTCCGGATTAGCACCGACTATCTCAATACTCACTACTCAATACTCACTACTCTACTAATGAAAACAGCATTAATCACCGGAATCACAGGGCAAGATGGAGCCTATCTAACAGAATTCTTATTGAACAAAGGATATTTTGTACATGGGATTAAACGAAGAAGCTCATTATTTAACACCGATCGGATCGATCATTTATATCAGGACCCTCATGAAAGTCATTTGAGGTTAAAATTGCATTATGGCGATTTAACTGATTCGACGAATTTGATTCGCATCATCCAGGAAACACAGCCCGATGAGATATATAACCTGGCAGCTATGAGCCATGTTCATGTGAGCTTTGAAACGCCGGAATATACTGCAAATGCCGATGGTATAGGGACATTGCGAATATTAGAGGCAGTGCGAACATTAGGTTTGGAAAAGAAAACCCGAATTTATCAGGCCTCAACTTCCGAATTGTATGGATTAGTACAGGCGGTTCCTCAATCCGAAACAACCCCTTTTTATCCCCGTTCGCCTTATGCGGTGGCTAAAATGTATGCCTATTGGATCACCGTGAATTACCGGGAGGCTTATAATATGTATGCTTGTAATGGAATTCTATTCAATCATGAAAGCCCGGTTAGGGGTGAAACCTTTGTAACCCGTAAAATAACCAGGGCTGCTGCTAAAATAGCTTTAGGCCTTCAAAATTGCATTTATCTGGGTAATTTATCTGCTCAGCGCGACTGGGGTCATGCTAAAGATTATGTGGAAGCCATGTGGTTGATTCTACAACAGGAAAAGCCAGAAGATTTTGTGATTGCAACCGGAGTAACAACAACCGTGCGCGATTTTGTAAAAATGAGTTTTGCTGAATTAGGCATCGAAGTTGAGTTCAGTGGTAAAGATGAGCACGAAAAAGGAGTGATTATTGATATTGACGAAGCAAAAGCTGAAAGCTTAAAGCTTAAAGTTGAAAGCTTAAAGCCAGGAACTACCATAGTTAAAGTGGATTCGAAATACTTTAGACCTACAGAAGTAGACTTATTGATAGGCGATCCAACTAAATCAAACACCAAGCTTGGCTGGAAACCGAAATATGACCTACCTGCCCTGGTTAAAGAAATGATTTTATCTGATCTTCATTTAATGAAAAAAGATGAGTACCTGAAAGAGGGTGGTTTTAATACGTTGAATTATTTTGAGTAACAGACATTGCGATTGAAAAAATACCCTTTACTGAACAGATTTCTCCACCTATTACTAATTTATTTTAATAGAAAAATACTTAAGGTGTTCGAAATGACGTAAATAAAGCCGTCAATTAGATAATAAGAGAAATCGTTAACCTAGTCGTCATTTCGAGTGAGCGGATAAAATTATTGACCAGGAAACATATTTAATGCGACGAGAAATCTGTTGAGTGAAATTGGGTTTCATGCTGATTAAAAGGTTATTTTAGGACAAGGCACACTAAGAATTGGATAATTTCTTCCCGCTCATAGCCGCGGGGGCCTAGTTCTTTTTCTGTAGCAAAAAAGAACCATGCCGAGGCGGTACGACGAGACCATGAGCACCTTTAAAAAACAATAAAAAACAGCGAATAACCGCTACCGCTGCGCCTGATGCTATGAAAGTCAGTGGGTTGGCTAATGAAGTAATTGCCGCACCAGCCAATGCGGAACAACGGTTATTAAATGTCTGTGCAAGCGTGGCGGATAAAAAATAATTGCGCTGCAATTTCATAACCGTCTTGCGCGGCATTGGACAGGGCGACTAGAAATCGTTGACCTAGTCGTCATTTCGAGTGAGCAGACAAAATTATCAACCTTGAAACAAATTTAATGCGACGAGAAATCTGTTGAGTGAAAAGACAATTACGTTTCAAAAAATACGCTTTACTGAACAGATTTCTCCACCTATTAAAATGTATTTCAATAGAAAAATACTTAAGGTGTTCGAAATGACGTGAATAAACTCGTCAATTAGACAATTAAGACATATCATTAACAACACCGTCATTTCGAACACTCGAAGTAAATATTGAGTTTTAGCGTGATTTTCTGAGTGGAGAAATCTGTTGAATTGAACTGGGGTTTTAGATGAACAGATTCCTCGTCGTACCTCCTTCGGAATGACGGCTTAGTAAATTATACACCCCAAAAGAATATTAGTACAATTTCCTTACTTTTACGGAATTGAAAAATTTTACGATGAACAAACTTTTTAACTTTTTAAGTCTTTTACTGTTTTTAAGCATCAGCATGCCGGTTTTGGCACAAGTCAACCCCCAAAACCTAAGCAATATCCATGTAGATGAATTAAGCGATGATCAGGTTCGTGCTTTTATGCGTCAAGTTGAAGCTAGTGGCCTAGGTGAAGCGCAACTTGAGCAGATTGCACAATCGCGTGGTATGCGGCCCGAAGAGGCTAAAAAATTGCGTGAACGTGTAGATAAGTTGAAAAAAGCAGGAAACAAGCAGGCTAATCCTACTAAAGTATCTCCGCAAAATGCAGATGGACGACAGTTTATTAATGATGCGGATTCTGCAACTGTTGAAAAAGATCCCGAAACCGAAGCCGACAAAGCACTTTTAGAACTTCGCTCCAAAATATTTGGTGCCGATCTATTCAAAAACAAAAACCAAACTTTTGAACCCAATTTAAATATCGCTACGCCAAAGGGCTATGTCATTGGCGCTAATGACCAGTTATTAATTGATTTAAGTGGTAATTCAGAAGTTTCTTATGAACTTAAGGTGAGCCCTGAGGGTACCATCAAGGTAGAATATGTAGGTGTAATTCCTGTAGCGGGTTTGACCATTGAAGCGGCTACTACACGTATTAAATCGCGTATGGCGAAGGTTTATTCAGGTTTAGCCAGTGGAAATACACGTTTAAATGTAGCCATTGGCAATATTCGAAGTATTAAGGTAATTTTAATGGGAGAAGTAAAAACTCCCGGTACCTATACGCTACCTTCTCTAGCCACAGTATTTAATGCGTTGTATTCTTCTGGGGGGCCAACAGAAAATGGCTCTTTTCGTGCCATCGAATTGATACGCTCGGGCAAGAAAATTGCCATGCTAGATATCTATGAATTTTTAATGAAGGGCGAAATTGCTACTAATTTAAAATTGCAAGATCAAGACATCATTCGTATTCCGGTATATCAATCACGCATCGAAATCGTGGGCGAAGTTAAAAGGCCAGGAATCTATGAGTTGAAAGCTGGCGAAAGCTATGCCAACCTTCTTAATTATGCAGGTGGCTTTACCGAAAATGCCTATCAAGCGCGAATAAAAGTGCTTAAAAATACCGATACCGAACGTAAAATTGCCGATATCGCTAAAGAGCAATTTGCAAGCTATCAGCCTACTACCGGCGATAAATATTTTGTAGATCGCGTACTGGAGCGTTTTACCAATCGCGTACAAATTGAGGGCGCAGTATTCAGGCCAGGAGCCTATGAACTAGCAAACGGAATGAAACTTTCTCAATTGATACAAAAAGCCGATGGACTGAAAGAAGATGCCTTCTTATCAAGAGGCTATCTCACTAGGTTGAAGGCTGATAATCAGACCCAGTTAATTTCATTTGATGTAGCTGCACTCATTTCAGGTAAAACTCCAGATATTCAATTGCAACGAGAAGACTTAATCTCCATATCCTCCATTTTTGATTTAAAGGAAGAGTTTAAAGTAAGTATTGATGGCGAAGTTAGAGAGCCCGGCCAATTTGATTATGCACAAAATATGACGATTGAAGAATTAATCATTCAGGCAGGAGGTTTTTCTGAAGGTGCGAGTCCGCAGCGCATCGAAATTTCCAGAAGAGTTCGATCAAGTGATCAAAACGCCGAACTATCCAAAACTGCTGAAGTGTTCCAGATTGATATTGATAAAGAGCTAAATTTTTCAAAACCTAAATTTGAATTGCTTCCTTTTGATATTGTTTCGGTACGTAGCTCTATGGGCTATGAAATACAAAAACAAGTAAAAGTGGAGGGCGAAGTGCTTTATCCGGGTATGTACACCATCAGTAATAAGAATGAACGAATTTCAGACCTGGTAAAACGGGCAGGCGGTTTAACAGCATTGGCTTATGCTAAGGGGGCTTCGTTGAAGCGTGAAGGAGTGAGTAAAGTTAAAGGCTTGGATAAAGATGATGCAAAAGCTCAACAAGAATTAGTTGAAGAACAGAAGGCTAGATCAAAACAATTGAAGCGTTTGCAAGAAAATGCGGTTGATACCACCAAAGCTTCGGTGCAAGAACCAGAGGTTCCTAAAAATGTATACGTGGGAATTAACCTAGCGAAAATCATAGAAGCGCCTAAATCTTCGTCCGACCTGATTTTAGAGGAAGGTGATGTATTGCGAATTCCTAAAGAGTTACAGACTGTAAAGGTAAATGGAGAGGTACTCTATCCGGTAACAACTAGTTATACTGATGGTAAAACATTGAAATATTATATTTCGCAGGGTGGTGGTTTCTCAGAAAAATCAATTCGCAATCGTGCCTATGTCATCTATGCCAATGGTTCGGTAAAAAGTACAAGAAAACTGTTCCTATTTAATAATTACCCAATCATAGAACCTGGGGCTGAGGTGTTTGTACCTAAAAAGGATCTTAAGAAACCAGTTTCTGCAGGTGAAATTGTGGGTATTTCGAGTGCTTTAGCTTCAATGGCGGTGATTATTTTAAATTTGATTAAATAATAATGGAGAAAGAAGGCCACAATAAATCGTCTGATATGTCCCCCGCCGGATATAATAAAACCAGTACTTATGGAGAAGGTCCGGCTCGAATTGACACACAATCAACTCATATAGCGGACGAGGTTACAATTAAAGAACTCATACAAAAGTTAGTTGAATGGTCCAAATATCTTTTTTCTAAATGGGTGTTTATTCTTATTGCACTAACGTTGGGGGCGATATTCGGCTTCATCTATGCATCCACGACTAAGCCTCATTACATAGCAGAACTCACATTTGTTTTAGAGGACGGAAAACAGGAAGGTGCATTAGGTAGCTACGCGGGTATAGCGAGCCAGTTCGGCCTTAACATTGGAGGGGGAGGGGGGCAGGGTGTTTTTGAAGGCAATAACCTACTTGCGTTCATGTCATCTCGTTCTATAATACAGAAGACATTATTAACAACTGTAAATTCGAAAGGAAAAACGATAACTCTTGCCGAGTACTATATCGATATAAATAATTTACGTGAAAAATGGTCCAAAACTAAATCTAGTAATCAGAAAATTAGATTTTTGCCTGGAACTGATCCTGCAACTTTCACACTGGCGCAGAATAGCTTAATTGGGAGCATTTATGGAGACTTGAAAGAGAAATACCTGGTGGTTGGGGTTCAAAATAAAAAGTCAGGGTTTTTGTCTGTTAAAGTTACTTCGACAAATGAATTGTTTTCCAAACACTTTGCAGAGGCCTTAGTTAAAGAAGTATCAGACTTTTATATTGAAACAAAAATAAAAAAGTCGTTGAAAAACGTGACGATTTTACAACATCAGGTTGATTCAGTAAGAGGCAAATTTGATTCTGCTGTTTCCGGAGTTGCTTCTGCGATTGATGCTAATCCAAACCCTAATCGAGCAAGGCAAAGTTTAGCGGTATCTTCACAAAGGAGACAGGTTGACGCCCAAGCCAATCAGGCAATGTTAATTGAGCTAATGAAAAATTTAGCGATATCTAAAATATCACTGAGAGAAGAAACCCCACTTATACAAGTAATTGATAGGCCAGTTCTGCCACTTCCGAGATTAATATTTACCCAGTTTAAGGGGGTGATGTCGGGCATGCTGTGGGCCGGACTTATTATGATATTTGCCCTGATTGCAATAAGGACATTTAAGAATCTGATGTCCTAATCGTGCCCTAAGACCTATTGATCAACTCTCAATATTTCAAAATATTATTAGCTGGGAAATTTCGCCCAAAATCAGTTATATATGATAGTGATTGTAATTATAATTGTCATTTAACAGAAACCAAATAGTAGTCAATAATAGCAAATGCATAATAACTTAAATACGTCGGAGTGGGATAGAATTATAGCGCCAAAAAGTAATCTGTTAAACCTAAACTTTAAAGAAGTATGGAATTATCGGGATTTGCTCTTCCTTTTTGTGAAGCGAGATTTTGTAGCCTTTTATAAGCAAACTATTTTAGGCCCGATATGGTTTTTAATACAGCCTCTTTTTACAATGGCTGTTTATCTATTTGTATTTGGTAATCTTGCTGGTATTCCAACCGATGGAATACCCAAGCCATTGTTTTACCTGGTCGGGATATCCACTTGGACCTATTTCTCAGACTGTTTATTAAAAACATCTAGTGTATTTAAAGATAATGCTGGTATTTTCGGAAAAGTGTATTTCCCGAGGCTAATTATGCCACTCAGTATGGTAGTCTCCAATTTAGTTCGATTTGGGATTACTTTCTTTCTTTTATTGTTGGCAATGGCATATTATCTTTTTTTTACAACAGCTACATTCCAGCCAAGTTTGTATATAATGGCTTTACCCTGGTTGGTTATTTTGATGGCTGCACAGGGTTTGGGATTGGGAATGATAGTTTCTTCATTGACAACTAAATATAGGGACTTAGCCTTATTAGTTACGTTCGGTGTGCAGTTGCTAATGTATGGTACCACAGTTGTTTACCCTCTTTCAAGTCTTAGCGGTACCATGAAGACGGTCGTCTCTTTAAATCCAATGACCGGTGTGGTCGAGGGTGTAAGAAAAGGATTATTAGGGACCGGTACATTTGATATAAATACTTTATTATATACCACTTTGATTTCTTTTGCACTAGTGTTTTTAGGAATTGTAATTTTCAATAAAGTTGAAAAAGACTTTGTGGACACAATATAAAATGGTTTTCGACCCTTGGGATCGAGTGAATAAAGAAGGAATTTGAACTAATAAAGACTATTAGCGAATAGCTGAGGGAAGATTAAAAATGAGTACTGCAATAGAAGTTGAAAATTTATCAAAAGCTTATCAATTAGGTCAGTTTAATACGGGTGCTCTAGCTCATGATCTCAAGAGATGGTGGGCTTTAAAGAGAGGCAAGGAAGATCCTTTTTTAAAAATAGGTGAGACGAACGACAGAGAAACCGCAGGTTCTTCTAATATTGTGTGGAGTCTTAAGGATATTAATTTCCAAATAAGCCAAGGTGATTCCGTTGGTATTATTGGTCGCAATGGTGCAGGGAAAAGTACATTATTGAAATTATTAAGCAGCATAACTTCGCCAACAACAGGCAGGATACGAATCAACGGACGAATAGCAAGTTTATTGGAAGTTGGCACCGGCTTTCACCCAGAATTAACAGGACGGGAGAATATTTTCTTAAATGGGGCTATTCTTGGCATGCGCAAACTTGAGATCAAAAGGAAATTTGATGAAATAGTAGACTTTTCGGGCGTAGAGCGATATATTGATACACCTGTCAAACGTTATTCATCGGGGATGTATGTACGCTTGGCTTTTGCCGTAGCAGCACATCTGGAATCTGAGATATTAATTGTAGATGAAGTATTGGCGGTCGGAGATGCTGAATTTCAAAAAAAGTGTTTGGGAAAGATGGGTGACATGAGTAAGGGACAAGGCAGAACAGTACTTTTTGTGAGTCATAACATGACTGCAACAAAGCAGCTCTGCAAGAAGGGAATTTTTCTTGAAAATGGGCTTGTCAAAATGACAGGGGAAATGAGTAAAGTTGTTGAAAACTATATATATCGAAACGACCGTCAAAAGTCATTCGAGCCATTTAAAATTAAGGGGCTTGATGTTTGGGTAAAAAAAATAGATCTTAATTGCGATAATGAGGGGTTAGTTATACCAGGCAAACCACTAAGAATTGACATTCAACTAGTGGCCGAGAGAAAAATTAGTAAGATTGGTATCGAGTTGATAATTTCTCATGAAGATACCGATGGAGTTGTTTTTGCGACTAATACCAAAACCCGAAAAAATCTTGATATAATAATAAATAAGGGTGAAAATAATATTGTATGTCTAATTCATGAATTTAATTTATGTTCTGGTAAATATTGGTTAGGTTTTGGGATTGATATGCCTATGGTTCAATTTTATTATTATGAAAAGGAACAATTAATGTTTAATGTTGAAGAGATTATGATCGCACCGAGTTTAGTGCCAACTTTGTCAGGATATGGCCATGTTCAATTAAGTCATGATTGGAAAATCTGATTAATTAGATTCACCTATGAATAGATTGTTGCAATTTTTAAAGGTTCTTCTAAAGAAGTTAAACCTATTTAAGGTTACCGTTTATATTTATAGTATTATAACTTTTAAGTTTATATCAATTTCAGGCATAAACTATTTTTTTCAGGCACTTAAGTTATATATTTTCAATGATTTGATCACAAAATTCCCAATCCATTTTATAAGACTTTTTTATCTAAAAAAGATAATTGGAGTAAAAATAGGGGGTTCTTGTTTTATTCATATGGGAGTTCGTTTTGAGGGTAATATAGAATTGGGAAATAATACGGTAATAGGGAGAAACTGCATATTGAAAGGTGACATTATAATTAAAAATAATGTATCTATAACTGCCGAAACTTATATTTTTACTTCATCACATATAGTGAATAATCCAGATTTTTACTGCTTTTATAAAAATGTGATCATTGAGGATTATGCATGGATTGGAGCCAGAGCAACAATTTTGCCTGGCGTAAGGATTGGGAAGGGTGCTGTATTGGGTGCAACATCAACGGCAACTAAGGATATTCCAGACTATGCAATATTTGCAGGCATTCCTGCAAAACAAATTGGAGTTAGATCTACTGAACTTAACTACAAGTTAGAATATTCCCCATTCTTTCAATAATAATATTTATATATAAAATAATAAGCTACTTGAATTTAAAAATATAGAAATGTATACTGAGATTTCGAAATGCCGTATTAGCGGTAGTAAAAACCTAGTAACTGTGCTTTCATTAGGTTCACAATATTTAACTGGTGTTTTTCCGAAAACAGTGGATGAGGTTGTTACACAAGGGCCATTAGATCTTGTATGGTGTCCGGATAGTGGCTTGCTGCAAATGAAACAATCGTATAGTCTGGATGAAATGTACGGTGATAATTACGGCTATAGGTCCGGTCTTAATGCTTCGATGGTTCGCCATCTTACTAACAAGATTCACACACTGGAGCGCCTAGTAAAATTGAGCGATGATGATTTGGTAATTGACATTGGTAGCAATGATGCAACCTCATTAAAAGCTTACAGTGGCAAACATCGTAAAGTCGGAATCGATCCTACAGGGCTTAAGTTCAAAGAGTTCTACACCGATGAGATCTCTCTGATACCAACTTTCTTTAGTGCGGAAGCATTTAAAAACCAATTTCCTAATGAGAAAGCTAAGATAATTACATCTATTGCCATGTTCTATGACCTAGAAAGTCCGATGGACTTTGTTAAGGATATAGAACAATGTTTAGCTAATGATGGGATTTGGCATTTTGAACAAAGTTATATGCCGTCTATGTTGCGTACAACCTCATACGATACGATTTGTCATGAGCATTTAGAGTTTTATTCATTCAAGGTGGTTAAGAATCTCTTGGAGGCTTGTAGCATGAGAGTAGTTGATGTCCAAATGAATGCTATTAATGGTGGGAGTTTTGCTATAAGCGCTTGTAAAAAGGATGCGCCATATAAATCTAATACCCCGGTTATTAACTGGATGATTCAACAAGAAGATGATATGGGGCTGGATACACCTAAGCCCTACCGTGAATTTGAGGAGCGTGTGTTTAAGCACCGTAAAAATCTTGTTGATCTGATCGAAGCTTTGGTTGCCGATGGGAAAAAGATATTTGGATATGGAGCGTCAACAAAAGGTAATGTACTTTTGCAGTTCTGTAATTTTACAAAAGATCAAATACCATATATTGCAGAGGTTAACGAAGAAAAGTTTGGAAGCTTCACTCCCGGAACACATATTCCTATCATTTCTGAGAAAGAAGCCAAAGAAATGAAACCCGATTACTTTCTTGTACTACCCTGGCATTTTAAAAATTCAATTCTTGAGCGCGAGAGGGAGTATATTCAACAGGGTGGCAAATTCATATTCCCTCTACCTGAGATTGAAATAGTATAATCAGATCATTAGTACTTAGTAACAAAGTTAACTCATGAGTTTAGGAGGAATTGAAATTAAAACGAGCATACAGGGAGAAATTTTCTGTTAAGTGTCACCAAGTATGAAGGTTTTAATTTTTGGGAGTAACGGCCAAGACGGCACCTATCTCTCAGCTTATTTAAAGACACTGGCTATTGAAGTAATTGGAATCTCAAGATCTGGAGGAGATATCGTAGGAAGTGTCTCGGATTTTAGATTAGTTTCCGAAGTAGTTAAAAATCATAAACCAAATTTCATATTCCATTTTGCTGCTATCTCAACTACCAGACACGATTCATTATTTGATAATCATGCAGCTATATCTACCGGGACATTAAATATTCTCGAAGCTGTGAGGGTTCATAGTCCTGAGTCGAAGGTCTTCTTATCTGGTAGTGCGCTCCAGTTTAAGAATAATGGATTGCCAATTGATGAAAATACAGATTTTGACCCGAGTAGCGCGTATTCTGTAGCTCGAATACACTCAATTTACGCAGGTAGGTACTACAGGAAAGCTTTTAATATGAAGATTTATGCGGGTTATTTCTTCAATCATGACAGCCCGTTAAGGTCAGTTCAGCACATTAATCAA
Organism: Sphingobacteriaceae bacterium; assembly: GCA_947479815.1. Classification (GTDB taxonomy): domain Bacteria; phylum Bacteroidota; class Bacteroidia; order Sphingobacteriales; family Sphingobacteriaceae; genus Daejeonella. The sequence continues at coordinate 13,574 of CANKAT010000003.1, read as the reverse complement.
AAGATTGTAAGTGTTGTGCATCGTATCGCCAAAGGAAGTGATGAAAAGCTGGAGCTTGGGAATATAGAAGTAAAAAAGGAATTTAATTATGCTGGAGATGTTGTGGAATCGATATGGAAATTAGTTAGTCAGGATAGCATTTTTGAAGCGGTAATTGGTAATGGCACAGCCCATAGTATTAAGGACTTCACGGATTATTGCTTTAGAAAAATAAATAAAGACTATAGGGATTACATTGTTATTAAAGAGGATTTCATACCCGAATATGACGTGCTTGTAAGTAACCCTGCATTAATCAGAAGTATTGGATGTGAAGCAAAGGTAGACTTTTACCAGCTTGTGGATTTAATGATGGAGTCGTATGATAGTAATTTGTGAACCTATTTGTCGCGTGTTTAGTCATGAAAAAGTTAATAGCGGCTTTATCTATGGTTTGCGTTTAGCTTTTCCTGATGACAGAATACGATTCTATGCCGATGTAACACATATTGAAGCAATCAGGACGATATTGGCCCATGATAATGTAGAAATTGAGAATATCGAATATGTGCCGATTGTATTGTCGGATTCAACTACCCTGCGCGGTGCAATTCATTACTATCAGTTATTTAAGAGGATATTTGCTGAGGTTATAGACCTTGGGACTAATAAAATCTTTTTTCTTTCATATAGTCCAGTATTAATTTACCTGATCAAAAGATTAAAACAAAGACCTACTTTTGGATCTTTTAAATTTACATTCGTTTTACATGGTGATTTTGAGAGTATAAAAGGTGATGCAAGGATGACAAATCCCCTGATATCCCCTCATAATTATGTTATAAAAAACAGTACGCTTTTTGAGAGGATAAGAGATGTAAAACCAAAAGATGTCGCTCGAAAAATATATAGGTCGGGCAGACGTTTTTTCCAAATATGTAGCACTTTTTTTAACTTAAAAATGTCTATCTCTCAGTGGTTTCCTACAAAAAAAATTCTTCTATGGAGAGATTCGCCTGATTTTAAATATATTGCACTATCAGAACAAGTTGTTGGCAATGCAAAAAAGTATATAGATACTAATAGGGTAAATATCCACACCATCGTCCTTCCTACCAATTTTGCTGCTCCTATCTCTCAACCAGGGAATAAATATGTAAAATTTGCTATTTTCGGCTATGGGAGCTCAGCTGTTCTGCGGGTAATTGCAGATAAGCTTTCTCAAAAGGAGATAAAACGGCAATATGAAATTCGAATAATAGGCATGGATAATACAGGACTTTCGGGATATCCTAATATTATTTGTCCAAGCGCTGGTAGGCCACTCACACGCCAGGACATGGAAAAGTATGCAAAGGACGTCGATGTTTTCATGATCCTTTATCATAAAGGTCAATATCAACTAACTTGCAGCGGGACAATTCTTGAGGCAATATCGAATTCGAAACCTGTCCTTCATTTTGACAATGATTGTATTAACTCTTTTAATAGGCCTAATAACCCTATAGGCATCTGCTGCAATAATATGGATGAATATGTTGAACGTGTGGTAGATATTATCACAAATTATGAAACGTATATCCCTCAATTTCAATTATACAGGCGTAATATCATGAAATTGAGAGAAGCGCTTTCTGTTAAAAGTTCTGTGCCTCGAATACGGAATAGCTTTGTATGGGAATCATAGTCTCAGGTTTTCTTTATAACTGATAAACAATATTATATGCAAAATAACTCACCCAAACGTATACCGTATGGTCGTCAAAATATAAAAGAAGAAGATATATTAGCTGTAACCGAAACGCTTCGCTCAGACTATTTAACCCAAGGGCCTAAGATCAAGGAATTTGAAGAAGCATTCGCCCAATATATAGGCTGTAAATATGCCATTGCTGTATCTAATGGGACAGCCGCACTTCATTTGGCGGCAATGGCATTGGGAGTTAAAGAGGGAGACAAAGTGATCACAACGCCTATTACTTTCGCCGCCTCAGCAAACTGTGTTAGATATTGCGGTGGTGATGTTGTGTTCTCCGATATAAATCCGGACACCTATCTTTTGGATATTAAAAAACTTAGAGAATTATTAGAAGCATCTCCAAAAGGCACCTACAAAGGGGTCATTCCTGTCGACTTTGCAGGAAGAGCGAATGATCTAGAAGAGTTTAGAAAGCTGGCTGACGAGTTTGGGTTATGGATCATAGAAGACGCTTGTCATTCTCCTGGCGGATATTTTATAGATAGCGAAGGTAAAAAGCAGAACTGCGGGAATGGAGAATTTGCAGATCTGGCAGTTTTTTCTTTCCATCCTGTAAAACATATAGCTGCAGGTGAGGGCGGAATGATCACTACTAATAGCAAAGATCTATATGATCATATTTTAAATTTAAGGACTCACGGTATTCAGCAAAATCCAGATTTAAAAATAGAAAATCATGGAGTTTGGTATTACGAGATGCAGGAAATAGGATATAATTATCGCTTGACGGACATGCAAGCAGCGTTGGCTATTAGTCAGCTATCCAGAGCTGAAGAAGGCATAGTTAAACGAATTGAAATTGCGATGACGTACCAAAAGGCTTTTGAAGGTAAGTCGTATATCCAGAGACAGTCTGGGGTAATCGATGGACACGCCTATCACTTGTATGTAATTGAAGCTAAGGATCGGGAGGGGCTCATTCAATATTTGAGAGAAGAAAATATATTTGCACAGGTGCATTATATTCCGGTACATCTTATGCCTTATTATCGTCAGTTTGGCTGGAAAAATGGAGATATGCCCCAGTCTGAAAGCTTTTACGCTCAATGTCTAAGCCTGCCGATGTATCCCACATTAACAGAAGTAGAGCAAAAATTCGTAATAAATAAGATCAAAGCTTTTTATGAATCCTAAAATTGGAATTGGTTCCGCACAATTTGGAATGCCTTATGGCATCTCTAATTCTAACGGACAAACCAAAGAAGAGGAAGTAAGCGATATTCTCGCATATGCAACTAATAAGGGGGTCAACATAATTGATACAGCTTCAGCATATGGTACTTCTGAACAAGTTTTAGGATTAAATAACCTGGAAGAATTTAAAGTTGTGTCTAAATTTCTACCGTTATCAAATGGTGTAAGTCTATCAGATTGTCTTAATAAAAGTTTAATTAACCTAAATATAGATTACCTGTATGGCTATTTGGCGCATCGGCCAATGGATTTATTAAATAATACCGATCATTGGGAGCAATTAAAAATGCTTAAACACCAGAATAAGGTCAAAAAAATCGGTTTTTCTCTGAATGAACCCTCAGAGTTACAAAATTTATTAAGTGCAGGTTTTTATCCTGACCTGGTTCAGGTACCATTTAACTATTTCGATACTAGGTTTATGGAAGCATTAATATCTTTAAAGGCAGCGGGGTGTGAAGTTCATACCCGTTCGACCTTTTTGCAGGGACTTTTTTTAACAGATGTCAAGAAATTGCCGCCTTTTTTTGATTCCGTGAAAGATTCTATAAGTACATTACAATTGAAGTACGGAATCACATTACCTAAGATTTTACTGAAGTATGTTCTTTCGATGGATTTTGTTGATTGTATTATAATAGGAGTCGAAAATCTAGCACAATTAAGAATTAATTTGGCTGAATTAGGGGCAACAGAACAATTATCAAAATTTAATGGCAAGCTTTCTGATTCAATACTAATGCCATCCTGTTGGCCGAATTAATAATCCCATGATCAAAACATTCAACTTAGAAAGCAAAGTAATTTTAGTAACAGGTGGATATGGTTATTTAGGTAAGGCTATAACTGAAAGTCTTGTTTATCATGGAGCTAAAGTATACGTACTTGGTAGAAGTAAAGATAAATTTTTAAGGGCTTTTGATGAAAATATCCATATTGATATCCGCTTATTTTTTAACTACTGTGACGTGGCTGAAACCAATAGTATAAAAAAAGCATTTGAGCATGTCTATCAAGAGAACAATAAAATTGATGTTTTAATAAACAATGCTGTCTACAGCAAAGGGCAATCACCAGAAGAAATGACAGATGACGACTGGAATACGGGAATAGATGGGGTATTGGGTAGTGTTTTCAGATGTATTAGAGAAGTTATACCTTATTTCAAACGTGTGAGTGCGGGAAATATAATCAATGTATCGTCCATGTATGGGATGGTCGCTCCTCAGTTTGAAATTTATAATAGTTCGCCTCAGTTTTTAAATGCGCCTCACTATGGCGCAGCAAAAGCTGGTATTATACAACTAACTAAGTATTATGCTAGCTATTTGGGGTTACATGGAATTAATGTAAATACAGTTACACCAGGCCCATTTCCCACCCCATCAGTACAACTACATGAAGACTTCGTGAAAGAACTAAATAGCAAAACAAGTTTAAATAAGATTGGAACTCCCGACGATCTGGCAGGTGCTTTTGTATTTCTTGCATCAGAAGCATCCGCGTTTATCACAGGACAAAATATTATTATAGATGGTGGTTGGACAAGTAAATAACGCCCTTGTTGGATTCATTGTTCAAGCTAGAATGGAATCTACAAGATTACCTAACAAGGTTCTTATGCCTATCCCTTACCAAACAGGGAAGCCTTTATTACAGTGGATTACGGATGAGTTGAAAAAAAGCCAGTTTAATCATACAGTTATTGTAGCTACATCAAGAAATCCGGGCAGCGACGCGATAAGTAATTTTTGTGATGAACGTGACATAACCTGTTTTAGAGGAGAAGAAACCGATGTCTTAAGCAGATTTATTGCAATTTCAAAGTTGGATAAATTTGATTTAATTGTGAGATTAACGGGTGATAATCCAATTATAGATATTGATGTTCTTGATAGTATAATTAAAAATCATTTGGAACATCAAAATGATTATACTTATACAATAGGGCTCCCTGTCGGGATGAATGTAGAGGTTATAAATCCTGAATCTATTCTTGGTTTGGAAAGCAAAGAGTTAACTTTAGAAGAAAAGGAGCATGTTACATTGTATATTAGAAATAATGAGGGGTATAGAAAAGGTAATGTTATATATCATAATAACGTCTATAGTGGGTTAAGGCTATCGGTTGATTATCCTTCTGATTTTGTTCTACTCTCAATAATTTTGTCTCAGGTAAACGAAGAAAATCCCGTAGGTCTAAATCTTATCGATAAAATGTTTAACGCTAACCCCTGGCTGTTTGACGTAAATAACTCAAATTTTCAAATAAACCATTACGTCAAGGAAGAAGATGAGCTAAAAGCTGCAGTAGTTCTTTTAGAAAAATATAATCTTAAAAGAGCTGCGCAAAAAATAAAGCGAGTTTTTGGAAATAAAATCCATTAATTACATTGCCAGATGGGGATGAGAAGACGGGTTGTATTAAGAGAAGACGGAAATTACGCGACTGTTTTTCCTATAGTGGCCTACGGATCGCCCGTATGGAGGGCTTTGGAAATCGATGCTAATGGTCATACGAAAATGATTTGGCCAGAGTACCTGAGCTCTCGTTCGCAAGATCTGAAGAAGGTATATCACGATGCAGGTCAGTGGTACTGGTATCGACCAAGTATTATAGACGAGTCTATATTCACAGATAATTTGAGCTCTCTTATTCTGGACGAGCAGGATGTTCAAGATATTGATTCGCAGTCCGATTGGATAATCGCGGAAATCAAATATAAATTACAGCAAGAACGTAAATCATAATATAAGCATGAACAATTTAGTTGGAAAAAATGATCTTGGCTTTTATGAGTTGTTAAACAAGCCTTCTGAAGAAGAACTAGCTGATTATTATTCCACCAAATATTATCAGGAAGAGCACGCTATATATCGATCACAGTATTCACGTGAAGAATTGCAATTCTTCGATAACAAAAATGAACAGAGATATCAAATCATCTCAGAACTGCAAAGCAATGGCGATCGATTTTTGGATATTGGCTGTGGAGAAGGCTACATGCTTGAGTTTTTTAGAAAGAAAGATTGGACGATTCTAGGTTTAAATTTTAGTGAATTCGGATGTTCTAAGATGAATCCGCAAAGCGTTCCATATTTAATGGTTGGGAATATCTATGAAAATATGAGGCGATTAGAGCAACATGGTGAAACTTTCGATGTTATTGCATTAACAAACGTATTAGAGCATGTACTAGACCCGATTGCCCTTTTAAAAAATATCAGGGAGCTTTCACATAAAGATTCGATCCTAGTGATAACAGTTCCTAATGACTTTTCTCTTTTTCAGAAGTTTTTAACAGACCAGAATTTTATAAATGATCAATTTTGGGTGGCTGCTCCGGACCACATTTCGTACTTCGAGAAAAATAGTCTTGAGAAAGCTTGTGAGTTCGGTGGCTGGTTACAAAGGGATTTAATTGCAGATTTCCCAATCGATCTGTTTTTGGCAAATAAACAGTCAAATTATGTGTTAGACCGGTCAAAAGGTAAGGACGCGCATTTGTCAAGAATCAAATTGGACAATTATCTTAGCGGTTTTCCTTTGAAAGATGTTAATAATTTTTATAGGGGAATGGCCAAGGTGGGTTTAGGTAGGAATATTATAGGATTTTATAAAATAAAGGAATGAGTTTAAGAAAGCAATATTTGTGTCTTGCTCAAAACCAATTTACTCTGGGAAATTATGCAATTTCGACTATTCAACCGCAAGATATTGAGGTGATTAGAAATTGGAGAAATGCGCAGATGACAGTGTTAAGGCAGTCTTCGCCTATCGAATATAGCCAACAGGTAGAATATTATTCCTCCGTTATATGGCCATCGATGGAACAGTGTAACCCAGATAATATTCTTTTCACTTTTTTTGATAATAACAAACGTATTGGTTATGGGGGCTTAGTGCACATATCCTGGCAAGATAAAAGAGCCGAAATGTCTTTTCTTCTCGATTCTGATCTTACTGGAAACGATAAAGAATACGGGAAGCATTTTACGGCGTTCATACAATTAATGCTTACAGTTGCGTTTGAACATCTGAATTTTCATAAGTTATTCACTGAAACCTATGCCACTCGTGTACATCATATAAGTGTTTTAGAATCTTGTGGATTAGTACTGGAAGGCACGATGAGGGATCATATAATATTAGAAAACAAATATGTGGATTCACTTCTACACAGCGTACTAAATAATAATAATAGCAATGTTTAAGGATAGAAGAGTCTTCATAAGTGGAGGGGCTGGAGTAATTGGGAAGGAATTAATCTCTAAAATTTTAACGCAAGGAGCAATCGTGTTCACGGGTGATCTTAAGCCTTGCCCGGAAAAATGGAAGGGAAAGTTACGCTATCGGCAGGGCGATCTTAATTTAATGACGTCAGCGGAACTCGAATCATTTGAGCCTGAATTTTTTATTCACCTGGCAGCAACATTTGAACGATCAACGGAATCTTATGAATTCTGGTATGAAAATTTTTGGCATAACGTTCGTCTGAGTAATTATCTTATGAGCCTGGCTAAAGATCTTAAGTCCATAAAAAAAGTGGTTTTCGCATCAAGCTATTTGATATACGATCCAGCGCTTTATTCTTTTACAGAGCCAAGAGAAACCGCGGTTTCCCTTAAAGAATCTGATCCGGTATATCCAAGGAATCTTACAGGGATGGCTAAATTATCGCATGAAATTGAACTTAGATTTTTAGAGAAATTTCGCTCTGAACAATATCAAATAGTGTTGACCAGAATTTTTAGGGGATTCGGGCTAGGTTCACGAGACGTAATTTCGAGATGGGTCAGAAGCTTATTGAACGGTGAAGAGATCACCGTATTTAAAAAGGAAGGCATGTTTGATTTTATATACTCCAAGGACACCGCTGAAGGTCTTTTAAGGCTTGCTAATTCAGTGGTGTCTACTGGCATTGTAAATCTAGGTACAGGAAGATCAAGGAGGGTAAGTGAAGTTGTTGATACTTTACGGAAGCACTTTCCCGATATGAAAGTTAAAGAGGAACAGTCTGAAATTTTATTCGAAGCGTCGCAGTCTGATATTAAGTTATTAAAAGAGATTACGGGATGGCAGCCTGAATATGATATTGAAAGAGCCATTCCGGAGATAATCGAATTTGAGAGAGAGCGAAACTCGGATTCTAAATCAGTTAAGTGGGGTAAAATTCTTGTGTCAAGCGCATCTCAAAAAGTATCTCTAGTGAGATCCTTGAAAGATGCGGCTGCTAAGATATCGACAGATATAAATGTAGTAGCTGGCGATATTAACCCTCAGGTTCTGAGTTCATTTGTAGCGGACGAATTTTGGGTAATGCCGCAGACGAAAGAGGAGAATATTGGAAATATTATCAGTTGGTGTTCAGAAAATAATATTCAATTTGTTGTACCCTCAAGGGACGGAGAATTAATTTTTTGGGCAAAAAATAAAGCTTTACTGGCTGAACACGGAATTAATGTTATGATTTCCAGCGCTAGTTCTATAAATCGCTGTTTGGATAAATTGGAATTTAGTGAATTTTGCGTAGCTGAAAATATTCCGTCAATACCATCATTCGAAAACTTAGATGATTGCACGAGTCCCCTCTATGTAGTAAAAGAAAGATTTGGTGCGGGATCGCTTTCAATTGGAATCGCACTTACTAAAGCAGAATCAGTTGAGCACGCGCAGGGGCTGATTAATCCGATTTTTCAGCCATTTATTTCTGGGACGGAACTTAGTGCGGATGCATATATTAACAATATTGGGGAAGTTCACGGAATAATATTGCGCACACGAGATAAGGTTGTAAATGGCGAATCTCAAATAACAACAACACTGCACAACTTAGAGATTGAAGAAATTGTTGAGGACGCGTTAACTAAACTTGACGTTCGGGGACACGTTATTTTACAGTTGATAGTCGATGATAATAATCAGCCTCATATAATTGAATGTAACAGTAGGTTTGGGGGAGCATCAACTTTGGCGATAAAGGCAGGCCTTGATTCATTTTATTGGTTCTTATTAGAATCTATTGGAGAAGACCTCTCAAGTTATCCATTCCGTTTCAAAGAGGAAAAGATTAGACAAGTTAGAATTCCACAAGACATATATATCTATGGTTCTAATATTTGACCTCGATGATACATTATATGACGAGATGAGTTTTGTCAGGAGTGGTTTCACTGCTGTATCAAATTGGGGATACTTGCAATTCGGGAAAGATGCAGATGAATCATTCGATTTTATGATGGAAATTCTGGAGCGACATGGTAGAGGACAGGTTTTTGACATATGGCTTGATAAATGTTTAGGGAAGAAGAGTAAGAGCCTGATCGATAAGGCTCTGTCAATCTACAGGACCCATAAACCAGCAATAAAAATTTCAGATAATACTTTTCGTCTTTTAGAGGGGCTTGCAGTTTACTCTTTATATATAGTTACGGATGGGAATAAATTTGTGCAAAGTAACAAGATTAAAGAATTAGGAATCTCGAAATATTTCAAGCATGTCTATATCACACACCGATATGGAGTTAAAAACGCCAAGCCGTCTATATATTGTTTTGAAAAAATTATGATGCGTGAAAATTGTGCATGGAGTGAACTGGTTTATATTGGTGATAATTCTGCCAAAGATTTTGTAAACCTTAATGTAAAAGGGGCTAATACCGTTAGGGTATTAACAGGAGGCCACAAAGAAGCAGTAGCCAGGGATGGATATGAAGCAAAGTATATTATACAAGATTTAGTAGATTTCCCGGCATTGGTAGACGTACTAACGAAAAATACATAATATGAAAATTTCTGATTTTACAATTGACGAGTTTAGTCCTGTTTTTATAATCGCGGAATTATCGGCTAATCATAATGGGAGCATAGATATTGCTTTAGAAACGATAAAAGCTGCTAAAAGAGCTGGGGCAAATGCAATCAAGCTACAAACTTACACAGCAGATACTATAACAATTGACTTCAAGGGGGAAGATTTTTTGCATAATAGCGGAACTATTTGGGATGGGAAATATTTGTATGATTTGTATCAAGAAGCCTATACTCCTTGGGAATGGCATAAAAAATTATTGGAAGCTGCTGAACAGGAAGGGCTTGCATGTTTTTCTTCTCCATTCGACTTGACAGCGGTAGATTTTTTAGAAGAATTAAATGTACAGGCATATAAAATAGCTTCTTTCGAAATTACCGATATACCATTAATAGAATATGTCGCCTCTAAGGCGAAACCTATCATTATTTCTACAGGGATAGCTACTAATGAGGATATTGAATTGGCATTGGATGCTTGCCAGAGAATGGGAAATTATGATATAGCATTACTAAAATGCACCTCAAGCTATCCAGCACCAATTGAGGAAGCAAATATGATAATGATAAAAGATTATTCAGAGCGCTATGGTGTTATTAGCGGATTATCCGATCATACAATTGGTTCAATAGCGCCAATTGTTGGAACATGTTTTGGAGCAAAAATTATCGAAAAGCATTTTATATTAGATCGTAATTTAGGCGGTCCCGATGCCTCATTTTCAATGAATGAAGAGGAATTTACGCAGATGGTAATGGAAATTAGAGAAGCTGAGAAGGCTATTGGTAAAGTTACTTATGAACTAACAGAGAAGCAGAAACAAGCAAGGCAATTTTCAAGATCATTATATGTCACGAAAGACATAAAGAAAGGTGAACAAATAACAACAGAAAATATAAGATCTATTAGGCCAGGCTACGGATTGCATACAAAATATTATAAAGAGATTTTGGGGAAGACAATAACCAAAAACTTAGAGAGAGGAGATAGGCTAGATTTAAAATCGATACTACTATAATAGCAGTATTTATTGTTTATCTTTTACATTTAAATAAATTAGAGTACGGGATAAGTAATTAGAAATAGGCAGGTATTATTTAATAAAAAAAATTAAGTGATTTACAGAAAAATAAAAGTATTACTAACAATAATCATAGAATTTTATAAAAGAAGTATTTTAATAAATACTGAAGAAAAAAAATACTTAGAATTTCTAAATGATATTAAGGATAGGTACCCATTGTTGAAAAATAATAACAATGATATTATATTGATTCCTTTGATTGATGATATAGGTACTATGAAGGTAGCTACCGAATTGGCCTATAAAATAGCACATGAAAAAGGCCTACAGATCAAATATTTTTATGTCCATTGTGCCATAGACGGGGTGGTAAGTAGAGTGAACGTCTTTAAATATTTGCTTCAACAATTTCAGAATTTCAATTTTTTTTGGCTTTACAAATTGTGTCGAATATATGGGATCAAGCCTAGAGCCATCATTATATCAAATTATTTCTGGCCTGGATTTAAGAAACCTGATCAACTTGGATTTACAACCAAGAAGCAAATATTGGATATAAAATTTCAGAATATCCGGGTAGGTGAATTGATCTATGATACATACCTCAGGTTTAGGTCTAAATATACCATAGAATTGGACGATATATGTCTGGCTGATATTATTAGATATTCAGAAAAAATGGTAGACCTTTGGAATCGGAAAATTAAGTCATATAATATAAAAATGCTCCTAGTTCCGTACACAGCATATCATCATTGGGGAATACCCGCGTATGTTTTTTTAGATAAAAAGATTAATGTCATTACCTTCGGATCTCATAATTATATAATATCACAATTATCGCCTCAGCATCCTTATCATTCAAAGAATTTTCACTTATACCCACAGAAATTTGAAAATATCGATAACACTGAGGTTGCTTCAAAAAAATCCTTGGCCAAACGAACATTAGATAAAAGATTAGGAGGAGAAATTGATTCTGGAACATTGTATATGAGACAAACAGCTTTCTCATCTGACTATACATTAGATTTCTCGCCAGAGAAAGATCAAAATTGGTGTGTTGTATTCTTGCATTGTTTTTTTGATTCTCCTCATATTTACGGGGAAACTTTATTCCCAGATTTTTATGAATGGATCATTCATATATTGAATCGGGCTATCAATAATGAAAACACATTTTTTTACCTTAAAGAGCACCCAAATGCTTTGCCTGAAAATAGACAAGTAGTAAATCTCATTAAAGAAAATTTCAAACAATACCCTAACATTGTTTTTTTGAGCGCAAAAGTTAGTAATGTGCAAATACTTCAAAAATCCCCAAAAGCGATTTTCACGGTTTATGGGACAGTTGCTCATGAATTTGCATTCAAAGGAATACCGGTAGTTGTTGCAGGGCAAAATCCGCAAAGTAATTATGGATTTACACATCAGCCTGAGTCGGTTGATGAATTTAACTACTACTTAGATAACATAGGTGATTTCCAACTACCTAAAGCGTATAATGTGGAAGATATATATGAATTTTTTTACATGAATTATTTATATTACTCTGATAAATATGATTCCACAAATTTTTCAAAGAATCTGAATTTGGATAAGGGTATAATTAATGTACCACAAGAAATACCAATTGATGATCTTTTTTTTAATATGAACGTCTTATCCCAATAACTATATGCCTATTAGAAGCTATCTTCGGAAAGAAAAGAATAGAATTAAATGCTACCTGTATTTACTGAAAAACCAAAAAAAAAAATTCAACGTGGGCTCAGCAAATACTAGCGTTGGTGATGATTGGTTTTCAAGCGATATTGATGTATTAAACATTACGAAAAGGCAAGACTGGGTGAGAATCTTGTTATTTACAAAGCTTGATAATATAATGGCTGAGCATGTTTGGGAGCATTTAACAGATTCAGATACTCAGCTGGCTAACAAGAACTGCTTTGATTTCCTAAAGAAAGGAGGGTCGATGCGTTTAGCTGTACCCGATGGTCTTCATCCCGATAAAGAATATATTGATTATGTAAAGCCTGGCGGCTGGGGGGCGGGAGCAGATGATCATAAGATTTTATATAATTATAAAATAATGATCGAGAGGCTTGAAAAAGTTGGTTTTGAAGTGAAGCTATTAGAGCACTGGGATGAAGATGGGAATTTCCATTATACAGAATGGTTTGATGAGCAAGGTCGCATTAGCAGATCGAAACGTTATGACGAGAGAAACGAATCAGGAGAGCTCAAATATACATCTCTTATAATTGATGCAATTAAGCCTTTATGACGCTAGCTCCCATAGCTCTTTTTGTTTATAACAGGCCAACTCATACAGAACAAACCTTGGAGGCGCTCTTCAAAAATATTTTTGCAAAAGAATCTACTCTTTATATATTTTGTGATGGTCCTAAAGCGGGTGCTACAATTGAGGATTTAGATATGATAAGTCGTACTCGCGCAATAATTAAGAGTAAGCAGTGGTGTAAAGATGTAATAGTAAAGGAATATAGTACCAACCAGGGACTCGCCAATTCTATAATTTCGGGAGTAACCGAGGTGCTGAATGCTTTTGATTCCATTATAGTTCTTGAAGACGATATCCTTGCTGGACCCGGGTTCCTAAAATATATGAACGACGCCTTGAATGTGTATAAAGAGGAAGAAAAAGTAGGATGTATACATGCATGGAACTATGACTTGGATATGGCAGATGAGAAAGCATCGACATTTTTTTTAAAGGGTGCGGATTGTTGGGGTTGGGCAACCTGGAAACGAGGATGGGAACACTTCAATGCTGACGGTTCTT
>CANKAT010000002.1 GCA_947479815.1 Sphingobacteriaceae bacterium | reverse complement strand
CTCAAATGGTTTTTAAGCAATTTGGGATCAGGCTTAAACGAGATGCATGGCAGCAGGCAGAGCAAGGCACTACTTTAGGCTTTTTACAAGAATCAAGAGCAGGCGACCTGGCATTTTTTGATAATGAAGATGGTCGGATCACCCATGTAGGCATCATGCTAAATAATCAGCAAATCATACATGCTTCGGGAAGAGTACGGATCGATTCGATTGATACACAGGGTATTTATAATACTGAGCTGAATCGATATACCCATAAACTCAGGATCGTTAAGCGATTTAGTTAAGGGAGTAGTTAGTAGTTAGTATTGAGATTAGAGTAGTTGGAAATTATTTTTTAATAATAAAATTGCGAATTACGGATTAGGAATTACAGATTAGGAATTACGAATTAGGAATTACGAAGCACTAACCAACTAACTACTAACTACTAACCAACTGATAACTGATAACAGACAACTGACAACAGAACCAAGAACCAAGAGCAAAGATCAAAGACTGTTTAGTACTAATTGAAATTTTCTGCTTTTTTCAGACCTCAGACCTCAGACTTCATACCTCAGACAACTGACAACAGACAACAGACAACAGACAACAGACAACTGAAAACTGATAACCTACCTTCCAAACTCCACCTTCCAAATCTTCAGCAATTTATCATCGCTAACTGAAATCAGCTGATTATTAATTGGTTCCCATATTATTTTATTGATCGATAAGTGGTGGCAATCATATCCCTTTTCGATACTGATCGTTTTTTTCAGATCGAAGTTTTCAGTATCCCAAATCTTTATGCTCTTGTCTCTACTTGCTGTTGCCAGATAGGGGAGAACCGGGTGAAATGCAATTGAATAAATAGCAAAAAGATGTGCTGGTATACTTTGAATCAGTGAATAGTCAACAGTACTCCATACTTTCAATTGAGCGTCTCTGCTTCCAGAAATTAGCTTTTTGCCGTCTGGAGAGAATTGTAATGAACTTATTGGCATGGTATGCTGATCAAGCACGTATAAAAGGCTATAATCTTTCAGATCATACACCCGGATAGTATTGTCTTTGCAGCCAAAAGCTACGGTTTTTTCATCAGGACTTACACTGATAACCCTTGCAGCTGCATTGGCAACCTTGAAACTGTAGCGCATTTTTAAATCAGTAAGATCCCAAACTGAAACTGTGCCATCTTCTGACGAAAGTAATACCTCATTTTTTGAAGCAACTGATTTGATGTCAAAAACAGGAAGCTTATGAAAATGTAAAACGGTACTAATTCTTTGTTCGTCAAAATTAAATACATCAACCTGTCCATTGCGCTCACCGGCAAGAAGCAAAGGCGCCGAACTAGGGTTATGTAATGAATAAACAGATGAAATTACAGGGAATAACACCTTTATAAATCTGGGTGTCTCTGAGCTCCACTCCACCACTCCTTTATCATTGCCGGCAGTAAAAAAAATACCTTTCTTCTGTGAGTTTTCTACGGTATAGATTGGATTTTGATGACCGGATAGGGTTGCAGTGTTTTGAATCTGAATCATTCTATTTCAATCAATCATGATAATCTGAAACAGTTAATATTATTTCCCGGAGTGTCTGTTCTCTAGGTTTTGGGCAATGGTTGATAAACTAATATTCTTTTCTTTCATTAATACCAATAAGTGGAAAATCAAGTCGGATGCTTCATTGATAAAATCATTTTCTGTTTCGTTCAATGCTGCAATTACGGTCTCAACGCCTTCCTCCCCAACTTTCTGTGCAATCTTATTGATGCCTTTTTCACGGAGCTTATTCACGTAAGATCCTTCTAGTGGATTCGCATAGCGATCTTCAATGATTTTTTCTAGTTCGAAAATAAAATTCTGATTATAATTGGTGTCGAAACAACTTCTAGTACCATTGTGACAGGTAGGTCCCACAGGATTCACCCTGATCAGTAAGGTGTCATTATCGCAGTCTTCTTTTATCGAAACAACTTGAAGAAAATTACCGCTTTCTTCGCCCTTGGTCCAGAGTCGCTTTTTAGTTCTTGAAAAAAAGGTAACCTTACTTTCAGATACTGTCTTTTCATAAGCTTCTGAATTCATGTATCCCAACATTAATACCTCAAGTGTTTTTTCATCCTGAATGATAACGGGTACCAGGCCTTCACTTTTGTTAAAATCAATTGTCATTTTTTCTGTTTTTAGAGATTATAACCTAACCTCAATATTATTTTGATTTAATATATTCTTAAGATCCGGAATCAAGATCTCACCATAATGGAAAACTGAAGCAGCAAGAGCTGCATCAACATTGGTCATTTTGAACAGATCTACAAAGTGCTGGGCACTGCCAGCTCCACCAGATGCAATCAGCGGAATACTAATCGTATCATTTATTTTTCTCAATAAGCCGTTGTCAAAACCTGCTTTAGTACCATCATGGTCCATAGAGGTCAGTAGAATCTCTCCGGCACCTCTATCCTCTGCTTCTTTGATCCAATGCTCTGTTTCAATGTCAGTTGCAATTCTTCCTCCGTTCAGATGAACGTAATTTTTACCATTTATATGTTTGGTATCGATGGCTACAACAACAAATTGTTTCCCAAAGGCTAGTGCCAGTTCATCGATCAATCCGGGGTTTCTAACTACCGCAGAATTGACTGAGATCTTATCTGCACCCGAATTTAATAAAATATCAGCATCAGCTATTTCATTTATACCTCCGCCAATGGTGAAAGGAATATTTATCTGCCGAGCAACAGACCGAACAAGCTCAACCATTGTTTTGCGCCTTTCATGCGTGGCAGTTATGTCAAGGAATACTAATTCATCAGCACCCTGGCCTGAATACTGGTAGGCCAGTTCAACAGGATCACCGGCATCGCGTAATGCAACAAAATTGACGCCTTTTACTGTACGCCCGTCTTTAACATCTAAACAAGGAATGATTCTTTTTGCAAGTTCATTTCCAGGCAGGACATCAGAGAGTTGTATTTTTGATGATGTATTCAAACCTTTTTGTTAAATTTTTATCCTTTCAGAGTTGTTTGCTCAGAATTCGGAAAGGTATTGTTGAATAGTTGATAACAGTATCTTTTTATCTAGGTAGGATTAGAAACTGATCAACGCCTTTAAATTCCAGTCTTTGACCTCTTCAATTGAGATTTTACCTTCATAAATCGCTTTTCCAACCACACAAGATTCAACCTTTATTTTTTTCAAATCTTCAATGTCATTCATTGAACTTACCCCTCCAGATGCGATTAGTTTAATGAAGGGTGAATGCTCTAGAAGCTTCTTATACAGGTTAACACCGGCACCGCATAGTTTTCCATCTTTATCGATATCTGTACATAAAAAACGGAAAAACCCGAGATTTAGGCATTTATCAACGTAGTCCATCAGTTTTATAGGAGAACTCTCCATCCATCCTGAATATTTGATCACTTCATCGAGTACGTCAATAGCAACCACAACCTGGTCCTGGCATTTTTCTTTTCCGCAAATTTCCTGACTTAATTCTGCAAGAAAATTGTTATTAGTCAGCGCTTGAGTACCTACAATTACACGGTGAATACCTGAATCGATCAGTTCTTTTACTTTTTCAATACTTCTTACTCCTCCGCCATACTGAACTTTAATATCAGTCTTCTTGATCATATCAAATAGAAATTTTTGATTGCTAAAATCTCCTTTAGCACCATTCAGGTCTATAATATGTATAATCTCGGTACCGTTCGACTGATATTTATCGATCATCTCTTCGAGAGTTACATCATAAGAGGTAACCTGATCGTAATCACCTTCGCGCAAGCGAACAACTTTACCATTTAAAATATCAATTGCTGGAATAATATACATGGGCTTATGCTAAGTGTGCAAAATTTTTTAATAGTTGTTCCCCGGCAAGTCCGGATTTTTCTGGGTGGAACTGAACTCCGTAAAAATTATCTTTTTGTATAACTGCAGAGAATTTAATTCCATATTCTGCTAAAGCGATAGTAAAATTAGAATTAAATTCTATAAAATAAGAGTGCACGAAATAAAAATGTGAACCCAGGGGTATGTTGTTGAATAAAGGTGTTCCAATGTTTTGAATAACCTTATTCCATCCGGTATGAGGTACCTTAACCTTTAATATTTCACTAAAAAGTTTAGTTTCTAATGGAATGATATCTGTTAAGAGGGAGTCGCCCTCTTCAGAATGTTTGGTTAAGAGTTGCATTCCTACACAGATACCGAGTACTGGTTTCTTTAATTTAATGATTGATGAAACAAGACCGGAATCCTTCAGCTTCTGCATTGCAGAACCCGCATGTCCAACACCTGGGATAATATATCGGTCGTATTTTTCAAAGTCTTCAGCAGTTTTGATCATTCCATAGCTTAAACCAAGGCGATCTAATGCAGCAGTTAGTGAAAATATATTGCCGGCACCATAATAGACTATTCCGATCATAATACTCCTTTGGTACTGGGCAGTTCAGTTCCAGTTATTTGTATGGCCTGTTTTATGCTTTTTGCGAGGGCCTTAAAGCTTGCTTCAATCATGTGGTGTGTATTGTTCCCATCAATGATCTTTAAGTTTAAGTTCATTCCGGCATGTTCTGAAAAGGATTTCATCCAATGTTCGAACATCTCTGTAGGAAAGTCTCCAACATACTCTCTATCGAATTTTCCTTCATAAATAAAATAAGCACGATCTGAAAAATCAATGGCACATTGTACCAAAGCCTCATCCATAGGCAATAGGAATCCGTAACGTTCAATCCCTCTTTTATCTCCTAGAGCTTGTTTAAACGCTTTTCCTAATGCAATCGCACTGTCTTCGATGGTATGGTGCTCATCAATCTGCAGATCACCGTCAACCTTTAAAACTAAATCAACGCCAGAATGTTTGGCAAGCTGATCAAGCATATGGTCATAAAATTTTAATCCAGTATCAATGCTGTGTTCCCCGCTGCCATCCAGATTCAGGCTTAATTTTATTTTAGTTTCTTTAGTGTTCCTTTCAAGCTCAACGATACGGTCATTTTTTCTAGTAAGGAAATTTGAAATTTCTAACCAGTTTTTACTGCTCAAAACCGCTTTTTCATGTGGCTGTTCTGAATAGAAAATGGACTTGCATCCTAAATTAACTGCTAATTGGATATCTGTCTCCCTGTCGCCAATAGTAAAAGATTTATGCAGATCAATCAGGTTTGAAATCAGGTAATTAGTTAATAATCCGGTATTTGGTTTACGATTTGGACTATTTGCTTCTGGAAATGAATCATCAACGAATATTTCCGCGAATGAAATTCCCTCATTACTCAGGATATCCAGCATTTTTTGATGCGGTTTTTGAAAGTCTTCTTCAGGGAAGCTGCTTGTGCCGCGACCGTCCTGATTAGTTACCATTACCAGTTCATAACCAAAATCCTGCAGTCTTTTTAATGAAGATATTGCAAAAGGAAGGAATTCCAGTTTCTCCAGGCTGTCGACCTGAAAATCTTCAGGTGGTTCAACGATAATAGTTCCATCGCGATCTATAAATAATACCTTTTTCATAGCTTATTTAACTCCTCAAAATTTTTAAAAGCTTCAATTAATAACTCATTTTCAATGGGTGTCCCAATCGTTATTCGAAGACATCCTTCACAAAGTTCAACTTTTGAACGATCTCTTACAATGATACCTCTGTTTACCATAAATTGGTAGATCTCTTTAGGCTTAATGGTTTTTACCAGGATGAAATTAGCATCAGAGGGATAAATGGTTAAAACTGATTCCAGAGAATTTAATTCTGTTTTTAGTTTTTCGCGCTCTGCAACAGTTTCTTTAATCCAGTTATTTACTTGTTCTACATTTTGCAGGGCTTCGAGAGCAAGTGCCTGTGAAGCTTCATTAATATTATAGGGTGGTTTAACCTTATTGAAAATCTCAATGATCTCTTCACTCGCAAAGGCCATTCCAACACGTAAACCGGCTAATCCCCAAGCTTTTGATAAGGTTTGCAATACTACCAGATTAGAATATTCTGTTAGTTCCTGAATAAATGTTTTTTGCCGACTATAATTAATGTAAGCCTCATCAATTACCACAAGACCGTTAAAGTTTGCCAGTATGTTCTCAATATCATCCCTATTGATTGAGTTGCCTGTAGGATTATTGGGGGAGCAGATGAAAATGATTTTGGTATGCTCATCAATAGCCTCTGCAATACCCTCCATATCGAGCTGAAAGTCAGTTTTTAGCTTAATTTTACGAACTTCCACATCATTGATATTGGCAGAAACCTCATACATTCCATACGTTGGTGGTACTGTTATGACATTATCTGATCCGGGATTGCAGAATGCACGGAAGAGAATATCGATCGCTTCATCGCTTCCATTTCCTAAAAATATATTGCGGGGAGGAACCCCTTTGATTTCTGAAAGGCGTTTTTTAACCTTAAACTGTAATGGATCAGGATAACGGTTAAAGCTTTCATTTAAAGGAGATCCATACGAATTCTCGTTGGCATCTAGATATACTGAGGCTTCTCCTTTGAACTCATCCCTTGCCGATGAATAGGGTACAAGTTCTTTTATATTTTTACGAAGTATTTGCTGTAGGTTGAACATCGTATTTTGATTTTATTAAGACTGATTGTTTTTCAGGCGTACACTAACTGCATTTTTATGAGCCTGTAATCCTTCTAAAGATGCTAATATTTCTACTGTAGGCCCCAGGTTTCTTATTCCTTCTTTGCTGATATGCTGGAAGGTGATCTTTTTGATGAAAGAATCAACTGAAACACCTGAATAAGCTCGGGCATACGAGCTTGTAGGTAATGTATGATTGGTACCTGAAGCATAATCGCCTGCACTTTCTGGAGTTAGATGTCCTAGAAACACAGAACCTGCATTAATAATGTCTGCACGAATAGCCTCCCATTGGTCTGTTGCCAGGATCAAATGTTCAGGAGCGTAACTATTACTGAACTCCATTGCTTCTAAAAGGTTGGAACATTGAATGGCATAGGATTTCTCTAGTGCTTTCGAGGCAATCTCTGCCCGTGGAAGTAGAGCTAATTGCTTTTTTAGTTCAGCTGTAGTTTCATCAATGATCCTTTTTGAATCGCAAACCAATATTGCCTGACTATCAATTCCGTGTTCGGCCTGCGCTAATAGATCGGCTGCAACATACTCAGGATTAGCAGAATCATCTGCAATGATGAGTACCTCTGATGGGCCGGCCGGCATATCAATGGCAGTCTGACTTTCTGATTGAATTATTGTTTTTGCTTTAGTTACGTATTGATTGCCGGGGCCAAATATTTTATCAACTTTCTGAATACTCTCTGTGCCATAGGCCATAGCAGCAATTGCCTGGGCTCCCCCTGCAAGATAAATGCGTTCGATACCTAATAACTCTGCACAATATGCCAGATAAGCATTCACTTTTCCATCTTTTTGAGGAGGTGAACAAATAATAATTTGTTTACAGCCAGCAAGTATCGCAGGTACACCAAGCATTAGAAATGTGCTGGGTAATACAGCTGTTCCTCCAGGGATGTAAAGACCTACTTTTTCAATGGCTCTGTATTCTCGCCAGCAAATAACTCCTTTGGTAGTCTCAGTTTTTTCTTCGGCTCGGAGCTGAGTTTCATGAAACTTTCGGATATTAGTATAAGCCAGTTTTAGTGCATTTTTTTCAGCTTCTCCTGCCGTAGCTGCAATAGTTTTAATCTCCTTTTTATTTAGGAAAAGTGTTTGGAGTACAATTCCATCAAACTTCTCAGCATAGGTTATTAAGGCTTCATCACCTTTCTGCTTAACGTGATCAATGATCTCTGCAACAGTGCTTCGGATAGTATTATTTGGATCAACATTGCGTCGGCATAGGTCTTCAATTCCTTTTCGATTCAGATCCTTAAAATTATAGACTTTTAACATGGCGATTTTTTAAATCTGACTATAAAATGATCTTTTCAATTGGCATGACCACGATTCCTTGTGCTCCTGCACCTTTCAAAAGACTGATTTTTTCCCAGAAATCACGCTCTGGTATTACCGTATGTATAGCAACCCAACCTTCTTCTGCCAGTGGAACTACTGTGGGGCTTTTAACTCCCGGCAACAGTGATAAGATCTGATCAATGTTTTTTACTTCAGCGTTCAGAACCACATATTTGGTTTCTTTTGCGCGCAATACAGACTGTATTCGCTGGATAAGTTCAATGATTAGTGGTTCATTCTTAATGCCATTTCGTCCGATTAAAACAGCTTCCGACTTCATGACTTCAGCAAATGGCTTTAGTCCGTTGCTTTTTAATGTACCACCGGTTGAAACAATATCAAAAATAGCATCGCTTAATCCAAGTCCCGGAGCAATTTCCACTGATCCCGAAATTGTTCTGATATCAGCATTGATATTGTTATCATCTAAGAAATTTTTCAGGATTACAGGATAAGAGGTTGCAATAGACTTTCCGTTCAGATCGGTAATATTTTCAATGGTACTATGTGTTTGCACTGCCAATTTTAGCGTGCATTTGCCAAAGCCCAGCATTTGTAGGAAGCTCACATCTACACCTGTTTCACTAATCACGTTTTCTCCAACAATTCCAAGATCTGCAATTCCATCTTGAACATATTCAGGAATATCATCATCGCGAAGAAAAAGTATTTCAAGCGGGAAATTGGAAACGTTTGATATAAGGGAACTTTTATAATTTTCGAAGCTTAGGCCGCAATTTTTAAGAAGTTCAACCGATTTTTCGTTTAATCTACCAGATTTCTGGATAGCTATTTTAAGAGTTTTCAAAGTATATGTTTTAATCAGACCAAAAATTTATTAAGAAACAGTTTCACGTAGAAACGTATATATTATTACATCGCCGCAAAGCGATGATGGAAATGTACGTAATGTGTGAAAACTAAATTCATAATTTTTGGCCCAAATAGCTTGGGAGGCAAGCAAATATACAGATTGGATTTGGGAATATGAAATTTTATGTCTGTTGTCTGTTGTCAGTTATCAGTTATCTGTTATCAGTTGGTTAGTAGTTAGTTGGTTAGATGGTTAGTAGTTAGATGGTTAGTAATTAGTTGGTTAGTAGTTAGTTGGTTAGATGGTTAGTAGTTAGATGGTTAGTAGTTAGATGGTTAGTAATTAGTTGGTTAGTAGTTAGTTGGTTAGATGGTTAGTAATTAGTTGGTTAGATGGTTAGTAGTTAGATGGTTAGATGGTTAGTAATTAGTTGGTTAGATGGTTAGTAATTTGACTTCAGGATGCTAATTATAACTTAGTATTTAATTTCCTGGTACCATTGGTCTGAGGTCTGAAGTCTGAATTTTGAAAAAAGCAGAAAATTTCAATTAGCACTAAAAAGTCTTTGTTCTTTGTTCTTTGCTCTTGGTTCTTGGTTCTTGGTTCCTGGTTCTGTTGTCAGTTATCAGTTGTCTGAGGTATGAAGTCTGAGGTCTGAAGTCTGAAGTCTGAATTTAAAAAAAGCAGAAAATTTCAATTAGCACTAAAAAGTCTTTGTTCTTGGTTCTTGGTTCTTGGTTCTGTTGTCAGTTATCAGTTTTCAGTTGTCTGAGGTATGAAGTCTGAGGTATGAAGTCTGAAGTATGAAGTCTGAATTTGAAAAAAGCAGAAAATTTCAATTAGCACTAAAAAGTCTTTGTTCTTTGCTCTTGGTTCTTGGTTCCTGGTTCTGTTGTCAGTTGTCAGTTATCAGTTATCAGTTATCAGTTGTCTGAAGTATGAAGTCTGAATTTTGAAAAAAGCAGAAAATTTCAATTAGTACTAAACAGTCTTTGCTCTTGGTTCTTGGTTCCTGGTTCTGTTGTCAGTTATCAGTTATCAGTTGTCTGAGGTATGAAGTCTGAATTTAAAAAAAGCAGAAAATTTCAATTAGTACTAAACAGTCTTTGCTCTTGGTTCTTGGTTCCTGGTTCTGTTGTCAGTTATCAGTTGTCTGAGGTATGAAGTATGAAGTCTGAAGTCTGAATTTTGAAAAAAGCAGAAAATTTCAATTAGCACTTTATATCTAACTACTAACTACTAATTACTAACTACTCATTCTTCTTTCAAAGATGATTAATTATCATTAATTTTGAATCTTAATGAGATTCCTATCCCCCGGATTTTTATTTGCCCTCCTGACTATCGCCATTCCAGTCATTATTCATCTTTTTAATTTCCGAAAATTTAAAAAAGTATATTTCAGCAATGTTCGTTTTTTAAGGAATGTACAGATACAGACTTCGTCTAGGCAGCATCTTAAAGACCGATTGATACTATTGGCAAGAATCCTAGGACTAACGTTTCTAGTGCTGGCTTTTGCAAGGCCATATATTCCTGCTCCCTTGCAGAATAAGGGATCTCAAAATCAGGTTGTCAGCATTTTTATTGATAATTCCTTCAGCATGGAAACGCTGAACAAGGAAGGAACTCTGCTTGATGAGGCAAAAAGGAGAGCAAAAGAGATTACTTCGGCCTATAGCCTGAATGATAAATTCCAGCTGCTAACCAATGATTTTGAAGGCAGATATCAACGTTTGCTGAATTTGGAGGAGTTTCAGCGTGCTGTGGATGAAGTTGAAATAAGTGCATCCAGAAGGGATCTCCGACAAATTATCAGTAGGCAAAATGATGTTTTTTTGAAGGAGCCAAACTCATCCAAGACCATTTATATAATTTCTGATTTTCAGAATAATTTACTGTCTTTCAAACCGGTTCTTTCAGATAGTTCAACTGCCATACGGCTTGTTCGTTTAAAGTCGAATCACCAGCCTAATGTTTCTATTGATTCACTTTGGTTCAGTTCTGCAATTCATAAGCCAGCTGATTTTGAACAACTTATCGTCAAACTTAAAAATAATTCGGACCAAGAAGCTACTAGCATTCCAATCAAACTGTTCATTAATAAAGAGCAAAAAGCACTCGGCAGTATTACGGTAAAAGCACGATCAAGCGCAACAGATACCTTATCTTTTAGTGGTTTAAAAGGAGGTTGGCAAAATGCTGAGCTTGAAATAACAGATTATCCAGTTGTATTTGATGATAAATTTTACTTCAGCTTTAACGTGCAGCCAGTTCTGCCTGTATTGGTAGTGAATGGGGGTGCAGAAAATGAGTATTTAAATTCTTTGTTTGGTTCAGATCCATTTTTTAAGTTAAAAAACTCATCGTCGGGTAGTTTAAACTATTCAAGTCTGGATTCTTACCCGCTGGTTATTTTGAATGAGCTTCCTGATATTAGCGAGGGGCTTTCGCAGCAGCTTCAAGCCTATTGCAAGCGCGGAGGAAATATTATGGTGTTTCCTGATCTAAACAACGATCAATCAGCTTTGAAGAAGTTTCTCCAATTTGTTGGTGCTGATCTGCCTTTAGAGGTGATAAGCTCTGCAAATAGAGTATCAGTTGTCAATCTGCAGCATCCTGTTTATAAAGGGGTTTTTGAAAATATTCCTCAGAAAATGGATCTTCCTCTTGTTAAAAAATACCTGCGCTATAGTTCTTTTAATAATACTAAACGACAAAATTTGCTTGAACTTCCAGGGAATGTTACCTTTTTAAGTGAATATGGCTTTGGAAATGGAAAAGTTTATTTGTCGGCGGTATCTTTGAAAACTGAATCTAGTAATTTTGCCAGACATTCAATATTTGTTCCAATCATGTATCAGGCGGCACTTTTATCGATCAGATCTCAGAATCTATTCTATCAACTAAACTCTCAACAAATGATAGAATTTCCAAAAATAACCTTAAATCCAAATCAAAATCTTAAATTAAGGAAAGATAAGTTCGAGGCAATTCCAGATCTTAGACAAAATGGAAATTTATCGCAAATTTACATCGCTGATCAAATCAAACAGGTGGGTAACTATCAGTTGCTGAAGAACGATAGTTTGATTTCCATTCTGTCATTCAATGATGCAGGATCTGAATCGGATATGTCGTACGCAAGTGATAAAGAGCTGAAGAATAATTTCGTTGGAAAGAGAATTGATCTTCTGGATCCCGAAGCCGGCTCGATGATGAGTATGATAAAATCTGTTAATCAGGGTAGTTCATTATGGAAAGATTGTCTGATATTAGCTCTTTTATTTTTTGCCGCAGAAATTTTACTGATCCGTTATTACACTAAACTACCGCTAAAACCGCTAAAAAATTGAAAAACTTATTAATTCAATCTGCCACAATTCTGTACCCAAGCAGTCCTTTTAATGGAAAGCTAGCAGATCTATTGATTATCGATGGTAAGATCTCTGAAATAGGAAGCAAGATCACCGCACCGAATAGCAAAACAGTAATTATCTCTGGAAAGGGTCAGTTTCTTTCGCCCGGGTTTCTTGATATTAACGTCAATTTTGGGGAACCGGGATTGGAAACAAAGGAAGATATTGACAGTGGATGCAGCGCTGCAGTTGCCGGGGGATTTACCGCAGTAGCGCTTATGCCAAATACTCAACCTCCTATTCATTCCAAGGCCGAGGTTTCATACCTAGTCAATAAATCCCAAAACACCCTGGTGGATATCTTACCCATAGGTTGTATCAGTCATAACCGAGAAGGAAAAGAAATGGCAGAAATGTTTGACATGCAGAGATCGGGCGCCATTGCATTTTCGGATGGAAACAGGCCTGTTACAAATGCGGGCCTCATGAGTAGAGCTTTATTGTACACCAAATCTTTCAATGGATTAGTTTTTTCATATGCAGAAGATCAGGATATTGCTGCAAAGGGCAAAATGAATGAAGGGGTAATGAGTACTTTTCTGGGTATGAAAGGTAATCCTTCACTTGCCGAAGAATTGATGGTATCACGTGATCTATACTTGGCAGAATATAATGAAGCCAGAATACACTTTAGTACAATCAGTACAGCCAGAAGTGTTGATCTGATTAGAAAAGCAAAAAAAGCAGGGGTTAAAGTTACTTGTGATGTGGCAGCACATCATTTGGTTTTTACCGATGACGAATTGGAAGGCTTTGATAGCCAATACAAAGTAAAGCCGCCACTCCGCACCAAGGCAGACCAAAAAGCATTGATTGCAGGGTTAAAAGACGGCACGGTCGATGCCATAGTTTCTCAGCATACTCCTCATGAAATTGAGTTTAAGAATGTGGAATTTGAGATAGCTGCATTTGGAATCATAGGCTTACAAACAGTACTTCCTATTGCTTTGAAAGCCGGGTTAAGTCCAGAATTGATATTGGATAAGCTGGCAATCGGACCAAGAAATGTCTTGGGGCTCTCAATACCTGGTTTGGAAGTTGGAAATTCTGCTAATTTTATACTCTATAATCCATCAGAAGAATGGATATTGAACGAGGAGTCAAATAAGTCGAAATCATCAAATTCTCCATTCATAGGGCAAAAATTAACAGGAAAAGTTAAGCTTGTTTGTAACAATGATCAATATATTTTATCATAAAAATTACCATGAATAAAAGTATAAAAGAAGCAATGCTATCTGCATTAGGGCAGTTCGCTTCTGTTAATAATCAAGATCATGAGGCTTTTTCTCAGATTCTTGTTGATATTTTTAGTGCAGAAAAGGCTTATCTTGATAAAGTAGCTTCTCTTGATGCTGCTTTTGACGATTATTCTCTTTTTGAGCCATTACGAGAATTGTTCTTTGATCTATTACTGATCAATTTTTTTAATGAAGATGTACGTAAGCTTGAAGAAGATTATCTTGATTCACCTGAATGGGAAAAGATTGAGGAAAAAACGATTGACCGAGGTACAGAAATTTTAAACCTTTTACTTTACTTGCAGGAATGCCAGGATGAAGAAATTGAACCCGAATTAAGCGATTTTCTTCGGGAGTTTTTATTGGTTGACGAAGATGAATTTCAGGATGAACACCGTATTTATGAAGAGGTTATAGCTAATCAGATATTGGTTGAAAGTAGTTTGAAAGAAGTTGCACGCGTTAGCTCCACCCTTGCTGAAGATTCAGAATTAAAAGAATTATTTTATCCGATGATCGGTTTTTTTAGAGACCCAGATCCAGCAGATGAAGATTTCAATGAATTTATTAAGTATAGTGAGAATCCTGATTTTGATTCTGCTGTTTATGCCTTACTGATATCTTTTAATAGTCAAAACTAAATTAAACTAAACAATTATGGATTTATCCTTACAAAACTTAAACAAAGCCGCAAGTACCAATGGTATAACTATCGGCATCCTATCTACTGCAATTGGGATTGTGACATTTTATATGTTTCCATCCCTTTTAGGTTCAATTTCTTTTGGAATTGCCACCCTTGTTATCTCATTAGTCATTTATGTTTTTTTTACACTTGACCTGAGGAAAAAAATAGGTGGTATTTGGAATTTCAGGGAAGCTTTAAAAGGTATTTTTTTAATGGCTTTTATCGCAGGTATTCTATATTCGGTTGCAAACTATACATTTTATAAGTTCGTTGAACCCAATGCTTATGAAAAGGTCTCTGGTTATATGGAGGCAGGAATGACCAATACCCTAGAGAATATGGGAATGGATCAGGATCAGATCGATGAAGCTATAAGTAAACAGTCTGAAGGATTAAAGGCTCAATACGATCCCACTCCAATGCAGTTTTTCAAAAATATAGGAATTGCAGTACTTGTGCAGTTTGTGATGTCGCTAATTTTTGCTGCAATATTTAAGAAAGAAGAACCTGTTTTTGCTTCAATTGATGAAGAAGAGCAAGAATAAGCTAAAAAATAACAGCGTGCAGATTTTATCAATTTTATTGATGAAATTTGCATGTTTTAATTTTATAACCTAATCTCACATCTCACATCTCACATCTCATATCTCACATCTCCAATCTAAAATGGATATATCTGTAGTTGTTCCTTTATATAATGAAGCAGAATCATTGCCCGAGCTCTGTAGCTGGATAAGCCGGGTAATGAACGATCATGCATTCAGCTATGAAATTATACTGGTTGACGATGGAAGCAGTGATGATTCATGGCAAGTAATTGAGCAATTGAAATCTCAGAATACTTGTATTGTTGGTATTAAGTTTCGCCGTAACTATGGCAAGTCGGCTGCATTAAATGTTGGCTTTGAGGCTTGTCAGGGTAATGTAGTTATAACCATGGATGCAGATCTTCAGGATAGTCCTGATGAAATACCTGAACTTTACAGAAGGATCAATGAAGAAAAATTTGATCTGGTATCTGGATGGAAACAAAAGCGCCATGATCCTTTAAGTAAAACTATACCCACTAAGTTATTTAATTTAGTAACCCGTCGCATGTCGGGTATACCTAATCTTCATGACTTTAACTGCGGACTGAAAGCTTACCGTAAGGAGGTAGTGAAAAGTATAGAAGTTTACGGTGAAATGCACCGTTATATTCCTGTAATAGCAAAATGGGCAGGATTCAAAAAAATTGGAGAGCAGGTAGTTGAACATCGTGCACGTAAGTATGGAACTACCAAATTCGGGTTTAGTCGATTTATCAATGGCTTTCTTGATCTATTATCTATCTTTTTTGTAGGTAAGTTTGCAAAACGTCCGATGCACTTTTTCGGTACTATTGGGGCCTTGAGCTTTCTTATGGGGACCATTATGGCTTTATGGATTATAATTGAAAAACTGTATCATATAGCCATGCATATACGGTATACCCGTGAAGTAGTTGATCAGCCATTATTTTATATTGCCCTTGTAGCTATAATTGTAGGTTTTCAGCTGTTTTTAACCGGTTTTATTGCAGAGCTGGTTTCCAGAAATTCGCCTGAACGGAATTCGTATCAGATCGAAAAAACAGTATAATTTTCGATTTGTAAAATTCTAAGGCCAGATCATTTTCCGCAGAATCCTAAAAATTAATTTGTCATGTTTTTTTCAATCATTATCCCACTTTATAACCGTCCTCTGGAGATTGATGAACTGCTTTACACCCTAACGCAGCAAACTTATCTTCAGTTTGAAGTGTTAGTGATTGAGGATGGTTCAAAAATTAATGCAAAGGAGATTGTGCATAGTTATGCTGATAAATTGGCGATTAGTTATTATTACAAAGAAAATGCTGGTCAGGGTTTTGCCAGAAATTTTGGCTTTGAACACGCCAAAGGAGATTATTTCGTGGTTTTCGATTCCGATTGCCTGATTCCTATTGATTATCTTGAAATAGTAAAGAACTACCTACTTGAACATCAGCTGGATGCTTACGGCGGCCCTGATGGAGCTCACGCATCTTTCACAGCAGTTCAGAAGGCAATCAGCTATTCCATGACTTCACCATTTACAACCGGAGGGATTAGAGGAAATAAAAAACATATCGGTCAATTTCATCCCAGAAGTTTTAATATGGGAATTTCTAGAGAAGTTTGGGAGCGCACTGGCGGATTTATACTGACTAGATTAGGGGAGGATATAGAATTTAGTATCCGGATCCATTCGATGGGATTTAAGATTGGACTAATCCCTGATGCAATTGTTTATCATAAACGACGCACTGATCTTATTCAATTCTACAAGCAACTTCATTTCTTTGGTAGGGCAAGAATTAATATTTATAAACACTTTCCTGCAGAACTAAAAGTTGTCCATTTTTTTCCGGCTTTATTTACACTTTTTTTGTGCCTGAGCTTGATATTAAACGTTTTTAATCATCCTTTGGCAGAGTTTTGCAATACATTGTTGGCAATCTATATTTTGTTGATATTTTTTCACTCCTGGAACATAAACAAATCAGCAAAAGTTGCATTTTTGAGTATTGCTGCATCCTTCGTTCAGCTAAGTGCATATGGCCTTGGATTTATGCAGGATTTATGGAAAAGAATAATTTTAAGACTACATTAATATATGGATAAGCAGATGTCGGTGAGTTTAATTTTGAGGGATGCCTGGGAACTTGCTAAAAGGAATATCTGGATTTTGTTTGGATTTACTGCAGTGCAGTTTCTGTTCATCTTTTTTATAACTGCTTTGTTAACTACTATTTTCGGTGGAGCGAGTGGTACAGGTGTATTATTACAAAATGTTATTCTAAGTCTGTTTGATGCGTTTTTTACGGTAGCTTTTTATCAGGTTTTTTTTAAACTCATTGATGATGATACCAATCCGGAGTTTCCCGATTTTATCCCAAACCTGGTTAAAGCTGTCAATTTTCTGATCGTAAAACTTATCATCGGACTGATCTTGGTTTTTGTTATTGCCATTATCAGTTCAATTTACTTTATCAACTCTCCAGAAATCGATACCAGTAATCCTTTCAGCTGGGATCTTTTACCTGTTTTTATATTAATTGCAATACCAATCATTTTTTTAACCATCAGGTTGTGTTTTGTGGTATGTTTCATTGTTGATCAGGAATCCGGATCTTCAGAATCGATCAGTCAAAGCTGGGCCATTACCAAAGGCCATTTTTGGTTTGTCAGTTTATTATTTTTGGTGATGCTTGGCCTAAATATTTTGGGTGCTATGGCACTATTTGTTGGATTATTATTCACAGTACCTTTTTCAAGCTTGATTCTGATCATAGCATATCGTCATCTGGTTAATAGTTATACCGATGAGGAAGAAATCATGCTGAATGATCCGGAGGATAATAATGGGAATTAAGTCCTTCATAGCAAAACCTTTGGCAGCATTTGCTGTACAGCAGATCAATAAATGGAAAAATAATCCTTTAGCTGCGCAGCAAAGTGTTTTTAGCAAGCTGATTATGCAGGCTAAAGACACTGCATTTGGTAAAGATCATCTGTTCACAGAGATCAACACTTACGAAGATTTCAAGAAAAATGTCCCGATTGCAGACTACGAAGAGCTCAGGCCCTACATAGACAGAGTTGTTAATGGGGAAGAAAACGTTCTATGGCCTGGAAAGCCCTTATATCTTGCTAAAACTTCTGGAACAACTTCTGGTGTAAAATATATTCCAATCTCTAAAGAGTCTATGCCTGAGCATATTAAGGCCGCCCGGAATGCTTTATTTTCATACATTCATGAAACAGGTAAGTCAAGCTTTATTGATGGCAGACTTATCTTTTTACAGGGTAGCCCGATACTTGGTAAAAATCATGGAATAAATACAGGACGACTCTCAGGTATCGTTGCAAATCATGTTCCAAGTTATCTTCAGAAAAATCGTTTACCATCTTATCAGACCAATTGTATAGAAGATTGGGAAGAAAAAGTAGATGCCATAGTAGCCGAAACAATCGATGAAGACATGCGTCTTATTTCGGGTATTCCACCCTGGGTGCAGATGTATTTTGATCGCTTAAACACCCAGTCTGGAGGGAAGAAGATAGGGGATATCTTTAAGAATTTTTCACTTTTTGTATATGGAGGGGTCAATTTCGAACCGTATAGAGCCCGTTTGGAAGAAAGTATAGGTAGAAAAATCGACTCTATTGAAACCTATCCAGCATCCGAAGGTTTTATTGCATTTCAGGATTCTCAGAAAGAAAAGGGCTTACTTTTATTAGTGGATGCCGGAATTTTTTATGAATTTATTCCAACTGACGAGTATTTTAATGAAACTCCAAGCAGGATATCGTTAGAGCAAGTGGAATTGAATAAAAATTATGCGATCATCCTGAATACCAATGCCGGTTTGTGGGGGTACAGCATTGGAGATACGGTAAAGTTTGTTTCTAAAGAACCCTATCGGATTGTGGTGTCCGGAAGGATAAAACATTTTATTTCTGCCTTTGGTGAACATGTGATTGGTGAAGAAGTTGAATTTGCTATCTTATCTGTAGCCAGCCAAGAGGGTGTAGAAATTACTGAATTTACAGTGGCTCCACAGGTGAGTGCGCAAGCAGTAGAACTTCCATACCATGAATGGTATGTTGAATTTGCACGCCCCCCAGCAGATCTGACCAGTTTTAGTTTGAAAGTTGATCAGGTTCTACAGAAAAAAAATGTCTATTACTATGATTTGATTGAGGGTAAAATTCTGCGCCCATTGCTGATGCACGAAATGGAGAAAGATGCCTTTAGAAATTACATGAAGAGTCAGGGAAAGCTGGGTGGACAGAATAAAGTTCCTCGTTTGTCAAATGACAGACATATCGCTGATGAATTGAATAAATGGATCAAAAGATAACTGAGGATCTTTAAAAAAATGAATAAGTTTAACCAATTCCTGAAATTCAGGATTAAACTATAAATCGATTTTGTTTGATGGGAAATAACTTTGGCGAAGCATTTAATCTGAAAAGCATAGCTATTCTGGGTTCAACCGGAAGTATAGGTACTCAGGCACTTGAAGTGATCCGCCAAAATCCGGAACGTTTCAAAGTCTTTGTGCTTACTGCCAATAATAATGCAGATTTATTAATCAAACAAGCATTGGAGTTCAAACCAGCCTATGTTATTTTAACCAATGAGGCTAAATTAGCAGAGGTTAGTCATGCCTTAAGTTCAAGCCAAACAAAAGTTTTATGTGGTATAAACGAGCTTTGTGAAGTTCTCTATCATCCCGAGATCTCACTTGTTTTAACAGCAATGGTAGGTTTTGCCGGCTTGATTCCTACGCTTGCAGCAATTAAGGCTGGAAAAGATATTGCTTTAGCTAACAAGGAAACTCTGGTAGTTGCAGGTGAACTTGTAAACAGACTTGCAAAAGAGCATGGGGTTAAGATACTGCCCGTTGACTCGGAACATTCTGCTATTTTTCAATGCCTTGTAGGTGAAGAGCGTAATCCGATTGAGAAAATTTATTTAACTGCTTCAGGCGGTCCATTCAGAGGCAGAGATGTTGATTTTTTATCTACTATCAGTAGAAAAGAGGCCCTTAAGCATCCTAATTGGGTGATGGGTGAGAAAATTACCATCGATTCAGCAAGTTTAATGAATAAAGGTTTGGAAGTGATTGAGGCGAAATGGCTTTTTGATTTGGATGTTTCCCAGATTGATGTGATCGTTCATCCACAGTCAATTGTGCATTCCATCGTTCAGTTTAGAGATGGGTCAATGAAAGCCCAGATGGGTCTGCCTGATATGAAATTGCCAATACAATATGCTTTGGCCTATCCCCAAAGGATAGAAAATACCTTTCCAAGATTTAATTTTTTAGATTATCCCAACCTGAGCTTTGAGCAGGCTGACAAAAAGACGTTTAGAAACCTTGGACTGGCTTTCGAAGCCTTAAATGCTGGTGGAAATATGCCATGTGTGATCAATGCAGCCAATGAAGTAGTTGTGGCAGAATTTTTGAAAGAACGTTTGGGATTCTTACAAATGAGTGATGTTATTCAAAAATGCATGAGCGAAATTTCGTTTATTGCAGATCCTTTGCTAGATGATTATATCGAAACAGACAGGGCAACTCGTATTTATGCGCAAGAATTAGTAACAAATAATAAGTATTAGAGTTTAAATAAAATAATAGAACAGGTATGGATGGATTAGTAATGACAGCTCAGCTGTTATTGGGATTATCAATTTTAATCATATTACACGAGGCAGGACACTTTTTTGCCGCTCGTGCTTTTGGAATCAGGGTAGAGAAATTCTATTTATTTTTTGATGCATGGGGTTTTAAGCTGTTCAGCTTTAATTACAAAGGTTGCGAATATGGTATTGGTTGGCTTCCATTAGGAGGGTATGTAAAAATCTCAGGTATGATCGATGAATCTATGGATTCGGAACAGCTTGCTGGCCCGCCACAACCCTGGGAATTCCGTTCAAAACCAGCTTGGCAGCGACTGATTGTCATGCTCGGAGGTGTTACCGTAAATATCGTTCTTGGGATATTTATCTTCTGGATGCTTACGCTTAAAAATGGAGAAACCTTTATTCCGAATGATAAACTACCTGACGGGGTAGCTCCTGGGCTTATTGGCAAAGAAATTGGCCTTCAAACAGGTGATCGTATTACCGCAGTGAATGGAATGCCTGTTGTGCGTTTCGATGAATTGACTAGCTCTAAGGTATTACTTGGAAATACTGAACTTAGTGTTGCCCGCGGTTCTGAAATAAAAACCATACAGGTTCCAGGTGATATTCTGGAAATGGTTTCTGATTTAGGAATTGGACAATTTGTAGAGCCCAGGGTTAAAATGTCTGGAATTGTGCAGATCGCCCCGGGTGGCAATGCTTCAAAAGCAGGACTTCAAAAAGGGGATAGTATTTTGGCTGTCAATAATAAGGCTATAACTTTTTATGATGAATTTAAAGCAGAAGTTCAGGCTAATAAGAATAAAACAGTTGCATTAGCACTGATTAGAAATAATCAACCTATGGAGCTACCCACTCAGGTTTCTGAAGATGGAACTGTAGGGGTGTATATCTCTCCTTATTTCAACATTCCTATTGAAACCGTAAATTATGGTTTAATTGGGTCATTGCCTGTTGGTACTTCAAAAGCATGGGGTTCATTTATGGATAATGCTAAAGGTTTAGGTAAAGTAGCTACCGGTCAGGTTAAGGCGAATAAAGCTTTTACAGGTCCAATAGGAATTGCTACAATGTTCGGCGCAACTGTAGATTGGGTCAAGTTCTGGAGCCTTGTAGGATTACTTTCTATGGCCTTAGCTTTAATGAACTTATTACCTATTCCTGCATTGGATGGTGGTCATGCGATCTTCCTTCTGATTGAAATGGTAAAGGGCAAGCCACTTGGAGATAAGTTTATGGAGCGTGCTCAAATGGTTGGCTTCGTGATTTTGGTTACGCTGATGGTGTTTGTGTTTGGAAATGATATTATTAAGCACGTGATCAATTGACAGTTAACTCCCGATAGCTATCGGGTTGACAGTTGAAATGGGTATTAAAATTACTATTTTTAAAAATTAACACGGATGTCATCCCGACTTAGGAGGGAACTTAGTAAATTTTAATAAAGAGTTTAATGTCAAGACCCGAAATTCGTCAGGTTGAGCACTGCATCCAATCTTAAAATCCTTTAATCCTATTTCTGCTGTGAATTATTTCGAGTTATATGATCTACCAATTAGTTTTCAGATTGACAACACTTTAGTCAAGAAGAAATTCTATGAGCTGAGCAAGCGCTTTCATCCCGATTTTTATGTGAATGAAAGCCAAGAGAAGCAGGCAGAGATATTGGAATTGTCTACCCTGAACAATAAGGCATATCAGGTATTATCAGATCCCCTGAAGCGTATTGAGTATGTTTTGTCACTGCATGATATGCTGGCTGAAGGTGATAAATATGCCTTGCCGCAGGATTTCCTGATGGATATGATGGATGTGAACGAGGCTTTAATGGAGATGGAATTTGATCATGATGAACTGAAGCTGACAGAACTGAGCGCGCAGATTGATGCAATGGAAATGTCATTGTTTGATGAGCTGAAGCGAAATACAGATGGA
Organism: Sphingobacteriaceae bacterium; assembly: GCA_947479815.1. Lineage (GTDB taxonomy): Bacteria > Bacteroidota > Bacteroidia > Sphingobacteriales > Sphingobacteriaceae > Daejeonella. The sequence goes on along the minus strand of CANKAT010000002.1, from coordinate 68,520 downwards.
TTCGATCGGTTGGAAGGTGCTGATTCAAATAGTATTCTTCTGAAGGTCAAAGATATATGGTACCGGCAAAAATACCTGATGCGGATTCGGGAAAGTTTGAACAAATTCAGAGTCTGAATCCTGTAACAAAACCTTAGTTCGATAAAAGATAGGGTAAAAAATACGGTTATACTTAGTCAGATAATGCTCTTTATCCATCATGATTTGATTTAGGAAACCAATACCTGTGTGTTATAGGCTGTTTCAGCCCTTCCCTTCGTAGTATTTCCGGCAAGAAATTGCGTTCTGATTCAAATTAGGAATAGCCGAAAGATACTTCCTCCGGTAAGGTTTATTTTACTTGAGGCTGTTTTTCATAGGAACGGGCCACTTGGCAAAAGGACCATTGGCCACAACTGTCAGTTGTTTAGCGTAGCGACTCTACGGGTTTTGAAATAATTAGGATTCTCATTACTCCTTTAATGAGGGTTGAATAATTCGTTTCATGTTTAAATTAAGACTGCCGACCGCATGAAAATTCTTAACAAAATCAGAGCCTGAATCCTGTAAATTATTAAAATTTTATTATGTTTGTCCCGAAGGGATTCCTTCAGAACATCCCGCATTGTAGATAAAAAATGCCCAGCTGGCGGAACTGGTAGACGCGTCGGTCTCAAACACCGATAGGAAACTGTGCCGGTTCGATTCCGGCGCTGGGTACGTAAAAGGCTCTCATTTTTTGAGAGCCTTTTGTTTTTTTAAAACTGTTCCGGTACGCCCCGATGGCTATCGGGACCGGCGCTGATTACAAGACCTTACAGAAATCTAGGGCTTTTTGTTTTTGGAATTTCCGGTTCGTCCTAGAAGCCTTAATTAATTTGTGTAATAAATTAATTGCATTTTCTTTAAATTCAACAACATATTTTTGGATATGGAATTCAGTTTGTACTTTCGACGGTAGATATGGTTTTTAAAATCAAGAATTTAAAATTTAATAGTCAATTTCATTTATCCTTGGGTTCAAAACTGAATCACAGTATACTTGCTTTTTTAGTACTATTTTATTTTTTCGGTCAAACTAATATTCTTGCCGCTACCTCCTCGGGGAGTAATCGGGTTGAGCAGAGTGCTCCCAGCATTAATGTTCAAGCTTTATCTAATACTGACCATTACGTTATTCATCTGCCATTTGAAACGGCACAAAAGGATTGGCTGAATGAGGACAAGGAAGAAGATGAAAGTAAACTTTACTGGACCTGTTCATTTGAACCCGCATTCATCAAGTCATTCATATCAGATTCGTTTCTTTCAATTTCAAACTTAAACTTTAAACAGGCTAAAGTCCCTCTTTTCATTCTTTACCACGCCTGGCGCACCTTTCTCTATTAGTTAATTTCTCATTATTTCTTCTGTGCGGGATATCTTGTGCAGAAAACTTATCTGCTTGGCTGATCTGCGGGCTAGATTTTCTTGTTTTTTAACTTAAATCAAAATTATTATGAAGAGGATATTCATTCTCAATTGTTTGTTATCACTATTAATTTATTCAAGCTGTACTACCCAGGAGCATAAAAAGGAAATGGAAACTAACTTTTTAGTGACTAGCCCTGTTCAAAGAGATACTTTTATTTATAAAGAGTATGTAAGTCAGATTCAATCTATTAATCATATTGAAATAAGATCCCAGGAACGAGGATTTCTTCAGACCATCTATGTCGACGAAGGGCAATTCTTAAAGAAAGGCCAGCTCATGTTTAAAATCATGCCACTTATTTATCAGGCCGAAGTAGCGAAAGCAAAAGCAGAAATGAATTTTGCCGAGATCGAATACAAAAACACCAAAAGTCTGGCCGACAATAATGTGGTATCAAGCAATGAACTAGCTCTTGCGAAAGCCAAACTCGACAAGGCGAAGGCTGAGCTGGCTTTGGCTGAGGCTCATTTAGGGTTCACCGAAATACGTGCTCCTTTCGATGGCATTATGGATCGTTTTCAAAAGCGCATAGGAAGCCTAATTGAGGAAGGCGAATTGCTCACTACCCTTTCTGATAATAGTAAAATGTGGGTTTATTTCAATGTTCCGGAAGCTGAATATCTCGATTATGTTAAAAACCCAAAATCAGAGAGTAGAAAAAATGTTCTCCTCAAAATGGCCAATAATGAACAGTTTGATGTTCCAGGGGTAGTAGAAACCATTGAAGCCGATTTTAATAATGAAACAGGAAACATTGCCTTTAGGGCAACATTCCCAAATCCAAAGGGCATACTCCGCCATGGCGGAACCGGAAATGTACTGATGTTAATTAATCTCAAAAACGCAATCATTATTCCACAAATGGCAACATTTGATGTATTAGATAAAAAGTTTGTGTACGTCGTTGATAAAAATAACATCTTGAAGGCAAAAGAAGTCATTATTGAGCAGGAATTACCTCACATCTACGTTGTTGCTTCAGGTCTTAGTGTACACGATAAAATTCTTGCAGAAGGTATAGGCAAAGTGAAAAACAATGAGAAGATAAGTTATGAGTTTGTTTCTTTTACGAAGGAACTAGCTGAGCTAAACAATTTACATGCTGAATAGATTAGGAACCAATAAATAAATAAATAAGAAAATAATGTTTAATAAATTTATTCAACGCCCGGTACTTGCCATTGCTTTATCCCTTGGAATAGTTTTCGTGGGACTGTTGGCAATGTATACAAGGCCTGTAGCTCAATTCCCTGATATTGCACCTCCAAGGGTTATAATCTTCATTGAGTTTCCAGGATCTAATGCCGATCTATTGGTTAAATCAACCTTAACTATTTTGGAAAGGGAAATCAATGGTGTTCAGGGAGTACAGTACATGTTATCAGATGCAACCAGTGCAAGCGAGGCAAGTATTGATGTAGTATTTGAACTCGGCACTGATCCGACAATTGCAGCCGCCAGAGTAAAATCAAGAGTTGATCAAGTATATACCAACCTGCCTCCATTGGTTCAAAGAGAAGGTGTGATTATAAAGCCTTTGCAACCTAGTATGTTGATGTATTTGAACCTTTTCAGTACCAAGAAAAATACTGATGAAAAATTTTTATTCAATTATGCCAATACATACATTTTACCCGAACTCGCTAGAATAAGTGGAATGGGTCATGCCGAAGCGATAGGCAGCCGCGCTTTCGCTATACGCGTTTGGTTAAACCCCGAAAGAATGAGGGCTTACAAAATTTCGGCAGAAGATGTTTTAAAAGCCATTGAAGAACAAAGTGTAATTGCAAGACCAGGAAGAGTGGGGTTGAGTTCTGGAATAACTGCACAATCGCAGGAGTATGTTTTTACTTATAAAGGCTGGTATAATAAACCGGAACAGTATGAGGAGATCATTGTTCGTGCAAATCCTCTGGGCGAAATACTTAAACTAAAAGATATTGCCAAAGTAGAGGTAGGCAGCGAATTCGTTGATATTTACTCAAACAAAGACGGGTATCCTTCCGCCTCGCTTGTGCTAAAACAAAATTCTGGATCTAATGCCAATAAGGTAATTGAGGAGGTAAAAGCAAAACTAGAAGAATTAAAAAAAGATTTTCCTCCTGGATTGGATTATGAAATCAATTACGATGTTTCAAAATTTGTCAATGCCTCTATCGAAAAAGTACTTCATACTTTACTTGAAGCATTTATATTGGTTGCGCTGGTGGTATTTATTTTTTTGGGTGACTGGCGTTCCACACTTATTCCTATTCTGGCAGTTCCGGTTTCATTAATCGGCACATTTGCATGTATGCAAATGTTTGGGCTAAGCATAAACCTGGTAACCCTGTTTGCGCTGGTTTTAGCTATAGGTATTGTGGTAGATAATGCCATTGTGGTGGTAGAAGCGGTACATGTTAAGATGGAAGTAGAAAATTTATCGCCATTTAATGCCGTGAAAAAAGTACTCGGAGAAATAAGCGGTGCTATTATCGCCATCACTTTAGTAATGACTGCCGTTTTTGTTCCTGTTTCATTTATGACAGGACCAGTAGGCGTTCTTTATCGACAGTTTTCATTAACCATGGCCAGTGCCATTGTGCTTTCGGGGCTTGTTGCTCTTACGCTTACGCCCGTACTTTGTGCAATTTTATTGAAGAACACCCATGGAAAACCAAAGAGAAAAACACCCATAAGTATCTTTCTTGACTGGTTTAACAAAGGCTTCGAAAAAATTACCGAAAAATATGCTCAACTGCTCAAGCTGATAGTTAACCGCAGAGTGCTTACCTACGGCATACTGATTGCATTTGCTTTTGGAATTTTTGGCATAAACAAAATACTTCCTGCAGGATTTATCCCCAATGAGGATCAGGGTCAGGTATATGCCATCATTCAAACGCCACCAGGAACTACACTTGAAAGAACCAATGAGATAGCAAGAAAGCTACAGCAAATTGCCAAGAAAGTGGATGGCATTCAATCGGTAACCTCTCTTGCAGGTTTTGAAATTCTTACTGAAGGTCGCGGATCTAATTCTGGAACTTGTTTGATCAACTTAAAAGATTGGTCTGAACGAAAACATTCTGTAAAAGAAATAGTGGAAGAACTGGAAGAAAAAACAAAAGACCTTCCGGCTATTGTAGAATACTTCCAACCTCCTGCTGTACCGGGCTATGGAACTTCTGACGGTTTTTCGCTGCGCTTACTTGACAAAAGTAGTGATGTAGATTATCAGGAGTTTGATAGGGTAAATCAGGAATTTGTAGCGGAATTGAGAAAAAGAAAAGAGTTGAATGGTTTATTTGCATTTTACTCTGCCAAGTATCCGCAATACGAATTACTTATTGATAATGCATTGGCAATGCAAAAGGGGGTTTCAGTGGGTGCAGCAATGGAAAACCTGAACATTATGATTGGAAGTACTTATGAGCAAGGATTCATACGTTTCAATAACTATTACAAAGTGTACACTCAGGCCGGTCCGGAGTTCAGGAAGCAACCATCCGACATTTTGAATATGTTTATTAAAAATGATCACGATGAAATGGTTCCCTACTCGGCTTTCTTGAAAATCAAAAAAACTCAAGGGCCCAATGAGATATCGCGATACAATTTATATACCTCTTCTTTGATTAATGGAGTACCAGCCCAAGGTTACTCTTCAGGTGATGCACTTAAAGCTATACAAGAAGTGGCAAAGAAATCTTTGCCGAGAGGATATGACATTGCCTGGGAAGGGCTTTCGTACGATGAAGCAAAAAGAGGAAATGAGGCGCTTTACATATTCCTGGTAGTTTTACTATTTGTGTATTTAATTCTGGCCGCGCAATATGAAAGCTTTTTTCTGCCCTTTGCGGTGCTTCTTTCTATTCTTCCGGGAATATTCGGGTCATTCCTTTTGTTAAAAACGATGGGCTTAGCGAATGATGTATATGCACAGGTTGGGCTTATTATGTTAGTTGGTTTACTTGGTAAAAACGCCGTGTTGATTGTTGAGTTTGCTGTTCAGGAACACAACAAGGGAGCTACTGTTATGGAAGCTGCCATTGTAGGTGCAAAAGCCCGATTCCGTCCAATACTAATGACCTCCTTTGCATTTATTGCGGGCTTAATTCCGCTGATCATTGCAACTGGTCCGGGTGCGGTAGGTAACCACACCATTGGTGCATCAGCCTTAGGCGGAATGTTATTTGGTACTGTTTTCGGAGTTATTGTGGTACCGGGTCTTTACTATATTTTCGGCAAAATACAGGAAGGTAAACATCTCATTAAAGATGAAGATGAAAATCCGCTGAGTGAACATTTTGTGGACAGTGGATCTGAAAGTGCTCTAACTAGCCGAATTAAAAAAATTATCAAACGAATCATAAATAAAAATGAAAAAGATAATAACAGTTAAATACCTTATCCTCCTATTCTTTATTGTATGGCTTGGTGCCTGTAAAGTGCCGGCTATAAGCGGGAAAGAGGAAAGTAAATCGGTACCTCAGGCTTACCAAAATTCGCAGGATACACTGAACTCCAAAAGCATTAAGTGGAGAGCATACTTTAGCGATTCTAATCTGCATGCAATTATTGATACCGCCTTGGTGAATAACCAGGAGCTGAACATAACCCTGCAGGAAATTGAGATGAGCAAGAATGAAATCATGACTCGTAAAGGTGAATACCTGCCATTTGTGAATCTGGGTATTGGAGCTGGTCCTGACAAAGCCAGTCAATATACCTGGGATGGTATTTCAGAGGAAGATTGGAAACATAATCCCGATAAAAGTCATGAATACCTAGGTGATTTCTTTGCAGGTGCTAACTTTTCCTGGGAACTAGATGTTTGGAATAAACTGCGCAATGCAAAAAAATCTGCAGTGCTGAAGTATTTGTCTACTACCGAAGGGAAAAACTTTATGGTGACCAATATCATTGCAGAAATTGCTGAATCGTATTATGAGTTACTGGCCCTTGATAACTTACTGGCTATTATTCAACAGAACATAGAGCTCCAAACAAATGCTCTCAAGGTGGTGAAGCTTCAAAAGGATGCTGCTAAAGTTACTCAATTGGCTGTCAATAGGTTTGATGCGCAACTACTCAATACAATAAATTTACAGTATGAAATTCAGCAAAAGATCATCGAAACCGAGAATAGAATCAACTTCTTAGCGGGTCGTTTTCCAAAGCCCATTATTAGGAATTCAGCAGATTTTAATAGCAGTCAGCTTGACATTATTCAGAGCGGTATCCCGTCGCAACTCTTGGTGAACCGTCCGGATATACGACAAGCTGAATTGGAATTGTCTGCTGCAAAAATTGATGTGCAAGTTGCAAAAGCAAATTTTTATCCATCATTTAGGCTGACCGCAGGTGTAGGTTTGCGTGCATTCAATCCTGCTTACCTTGTTAAACCTGAATCAATTCTTTACAATCTGGCAGGTGATATGGTAGCTCCATTAATTAACAAGAACGCAATTAAGGCCAGTTATTTTAATGCTAACCTGCAGCAGATACAGGCAGTTTATAATTACGAGCGTTCAATTTTGAATGCACATATTGAAGTAGTAAATCAGCTTTCAAGAATTGGAAACTACGCTAAGAGTTATGAAACAAAGTCGAAAGAAGTTGAAATACTAACGCAATCGATTACGATATCAAACAATCTCTTTTATTCAGCTAGGGCAGATTATATGGAGGTATTATTAACTCAAAGGGAGGCCCTGGAATCAAAAATGCAACAAATCGAAATAAAAATGAAGCAGATGAGCGCCAAAGTCAATATTTATAAGGCTTTGGGAGGAGGTTGGAATTAATTTCTTGGAGATCTAGAAGACCCTTATTGGTTTTATAGTATTACCACTTTATTAAAATTTGTAGAGCTAGGCCGAATACAACAGTATTCGGCCTTTTTTTACGGTTAAGAAACCAATGCCGGCCGAAAGTAAAACCCCATTTTCTCATTCCTGCCATTTCAGCCACCTGTCTTAACATTTATTTACCCAACTCATACAGCTTGGCTGTAAGAAAATGAACGAATTCATTATACTCCTTTTCTAGCGCATCGTGAACGCTCAACATCATTGTAGCCATAACATAAAGATTAGCAGAATAATAAAAATCATAAAACCATTCCCTGAATAGAATGAAAAAGCTTGAATTCCGAATGTTTTATTTAATTTAAAGAATTGAAACTCTTAATTGAATAAGCGATAAATGACTATTAAATCTGTCCTGATTGTACTGAGTATTCTTTTAGTTCCATTTGGAGTAATCAATTCAGCAGAGAATTCCGTGCTTATTCAAGAAAATTATTACACAGTTGAAGATTTTAAATCAGTTAAAAAGTTCGACACTCATATTCACATCAACACAGATCAGACTTCATTTATTGAACTGGCTAAGGAAGATAATTTTCAGTTTCTGGATATTGTTGACGATCGTCCCTTTGGTTTGCCATGGACTGAGCAGCAAAAAATCGCTTTTCAGCATTTGAATAATTTCCCTGCTCAAATGGAGATAGCTACCACTTTTTCGGTAAAGGGTTTTGATAAAAAGGATTGGGCTAAAAAAACAATCAGGGATTTAAAACTTTCTCTATCAAAAGGAGCCAAAGCGGTAAAGATTTGGAAGAATATCGGTATGGAACTTCGTGATGAGCAAGGAAAATTTGTCATGCTTGATGATCCCCGGCTTGCACCTATTTTTAGCTTTCTTGTACAAAACAGGATTCCTTTGATTGGCCATAATGGAGAGCCCAGAGATTGCTGGTTACCCCTCGATAAAATGACCTTCAGCAAGTCGTATTATGGTTCTCATCCCGAGTATCATATGTTTCTACATCCTGAATTTCCATCCTATGATGATCACATTAGGGCTAGGGATAATTTACTCGAAAAGCAACCAAATCTTAAGTTTGTTGGCGCCCATCTCGGTAGTCTTGAATGGAGTTTGGATGAATTGGCAAAGCGATTAGATAAATACCCCAATATGCGTGTTGATCTGTCGCGCATAAGTAATTTACAGCTTCATACGTTAAATGACAGGCAAAAAACTCGAAATTTTTTCATCAAATATCAGGATAGACTGGTTTATGGAACAGACAAGGCAATTAATGCAAATGCAAATCCTGTAGAATTAAAGAAGACTATTCATGATTCCTGGCTTCGGGATTGGATATTCTTTGCCACTGATTCTAGGATTCAATTAGCCGGTTTTGGAGAACTTAATGGTTTAAAGCTTCCCCAAACGGTTATTGATAAGATCTATTTGAAAAATGCTGAAAATTGGCTGGGACGTACCGTTAGTATAATCAAAAAGAATTAATTTGATCTAAATTTATAAAGTATGCAAAAAACAGAATTACCACATGAGGCTCATCCTGTTTCAGGATCAATAGTTAATCCGGCATTGCCTCAAAACCGTGTCGCATCTGTTGATATTTATCGCGGATTTGTGATGCTGCTTATGATGGCAGAGGTACTATCTCTTTCGGATGTTTCAAAAGCATTGCCTGGAAACAAATTCTGGGAATTCATATCCTTTCACCAAAGTCATGTTCCCTGGATATGGCTGAGTTTGCACGATATGATCCAGCCATCTTTTACATTTTTGGTCGGCGTAGTATTACCTTATTCTATTGCAAGCAGGAAAAATAAAGGGGCAAGCTTTAAAAATATATTAGGACATACCATCAAGCGCTCATTCATTTTGATATTCCTGGGAATATTTTTGCGTTCAATGCACTCCGGACAAACAAATTTTACTTTTGAAGATACTTTAACCCAGATTGGCTTGGGCTATACCTTCCTTGTCATCATTTCACTTTATTCTCAAAGAGTGCAAATTGGTGCCTTGATTTTTATTTTATTTGCTTATGCTCTTGCATTTGCTCTTTATCCTCTACCTGGTGCTGGCTTTGATTATGCATCGGCAGGGGTAACCGCAAACTGGGAGCATAATTTGACTGGCTTTGCAGCGCATTGGAATAAGAATACAAACTTTGCATGGGCTTTTGACCAGTGGTTTATGAATATATTTCCACGTGAGAATATTTTTCTTTTTAATCAGGGAGGATATTCTACGCTTAGCTTTATCCCAACACTGGGTACAATGATCCTTGGATTACTTGCAGGGAATATTTTAAATTCATCTATACTGGCAAATAAAAAACTCAAGTCCTTCATTTTTGCTGGCATTGCCTTGATAATTTTTGGAATAGTACTGCATGTTAGCGGGCTGAATCCAATTGTGAAACGTATTTGGACCCCTGCTTGGACTATTTTTAGTGGAGGTATCTGTTTCCTGTTCCTGGCGATGTTCTATGGTTTGATTGATGTAAAGGGAAGGCATAAGAGTTCATTTTTCTTAATGGTGATCGGGGTAAATTCTATTGCTGCCTATGTAATTGCTGATGGCGGGATGAGAAATCTGATCAATGACTCACTTTATATTCATTTGGGTAAAAACTTCGATCAAATTTTTGGAGTAGCTTACTCAACCCTGGTTAGCGGCGGACTAGTTTTATTCTTCGAATGGCTAATCTTATACTGGATGTACAAGAAAAAAATATTTATTAAAATTTAATATCATTAACTATATTCCCATTAATTATGAAAACAAAACTTCTCATTCTATGTGCTCTGAGTATTTCATTTCAAAACTGTACTCAGACTCAAAAAACTGCTTCTTCAGAAGATAATTCAACCGCAGAATTTTATAGCGTCGATGATTTTAAATCGGTTGAAAAATACGATACCCATGTACATATTAATGTCTACGATACCGCCTTCATTAATTTAGCGAAGGCAGATAATTTCAAACTTTTAACGGTTAATGTTCATCCTACTTCTAAGAACCCGGCTGAGGTTCAGCAAAATGTAGCACTTGAAATGATCAAAACCTACCCTGAACAACTAGCTTACGCCACCACTTTTGATGTAAATAACTGGGGGACAGATAAATGGCTACCTCAAACCCTTGCTTATTTGAAAAATTCTTTTGAAAAAGGCGCAATTGGTGTCAAGATTTGGAAGAATATTGGGATGGAGCTTCGTGATAAAGATGGAAAATTTGTGATGGTGAATGATCCAAGAATTGACCCAGTTCTTGATTTTATTGAGAAAAGTAATATTACTCTTGTTGGACATTTGGGAGAACCAAAGAATGCCTGGCTTCCAGTCGATCAAATGACAGTATCTGGCGACAAAAACTATTTTAGTAAGCATCCTGAATATCATATGTATCTCCATCCTGAATACCCATCTTATGAGGATCAGGTGGATGCGCGTGATAAAATGCTTGAAAAACATCCCAATATCAGATTTGTGGGCGTTCACTTAGGAAGCCTTGAATACGATGTTGATGAATTAGCAAAGCGTCTGGATAAATTTCCAAATATGGCAGTTGATATGGCCGAGCGTATTTGTCATTTACAGTATCAAACTATAAATAACAGGCAAAAAGTTTATGACTTCATGGTTAAATACCAGGATAGACTAATTTACGCTACGGATAATGGGGTAGGTAAAGATGCTGATCCTGCAGAGTATAAAAAAAGGATTCATGAACGCAGACTTAGTGACTGGAGATACTTTGTGACCGATGATGACATGAATGTTACTGACTTTAAGGAGAAAATTAAAGGATTGAAATTGCCAAAAGAGGTGATAGATAAAATATATCGTAAAAATGCCGAAAAATGGTTTCCAGGCATTTAAAATACATAACAGAAAATTTTACAACACAACAAAAATTATAAAACGATGAAAAATAACCGTAGAGATTTTTTAAAAAAAACTAGTCTTGCCGGACTTGGCATAGCAGGTGTTGGTGCACTTAATGGATTTGCCTCTGAGCCAGAAAAAGGGCCTTGGGTATCGAAGTCTACCATTCAGAACTTTAACATGAGTGGATATGCTGCACCAAAGCTTGAAACTGTTCGTGTTGGATTTATCGGTTTGGGTCAGCGTGGGCCATCTCATTTAAATGCAGTCGCTAAAATTGAAGGTACAGACATCAAAGCATTATGTGATTTGCGTCCAGCAAGTGTAAATAAAGCAAAGAAGGCTCTTGATGGCACCAGTCATAATCCTGTAATTTACACAGGTAATGAAGATGAGTGGAAGAAATTGTGTGAGCGTAAAGACATAGATCTGATCTATATCTGTACTCCATGGCATTTGCATGTTCCTATGGCTTTATTTGCAATGGAACAAGGTAAGCACGTGGCTATTGAAGTGCCCGCAGCGGTTTCAATGCAGGAATGCTGGGCTTTGGTTGAAACTTCTGAGCGTACTCGCAAGCATTGTATGATGCTTGAAAATTGCTGTTATGACTTTTTTGAGCTACTTACATTGAACATGGCTAGGCAAGGTTACTTTGGTGAGATTATACACACCGAAGGTGCTTACATTCATAATTTGTTAGAGCTTAATTTCAGTGATAAGGGTTATCAGAATATGTGGCGTTTAAGAGAAAATGCTACTAGGGCGGGCAGTTTGTATCCAACCCATGGTTTAGGTCCGGTTTGCCAGGTTTTGAATATCAATCGTGGCGATAAAATGGATTACCTAGTTTCTGTTTCTTCTAATGATTTCCAAATGGGAGAACGTGCTAAAGCTGAGGCGGCAAAAAATGATCTTTATAAAGAATTTGTTGGCAAGAAATTTAATGGGAATATGAATACGACAACTATTCGTACTACCAATGGCAAGACAATTATGATACAGCATGATGTAACTTCTCCTCGGCCATATTCACGTATACACCTGGTGAGTGGAACCAAAGGTACTGCTATGAAATATCCAGAACCTAAAATTTCTAATAGCCATGAAGGCTGGCTTAAGGAAGCTGAATTTAAGGCTCTTGAAGAAAAATATACACCAAACATTGTTAAAAAAGTAGGTGAACTGGCAAAGAAAGTTGGAGGACATGGCGGTATGGACTTCTTAATGGATTGGCGTCTGATCGATTGTTTACGAAATGGTTTACCTCTTGACCAGGATGTTTACGATGCAGCTGCATGGAGTTCTGTATGGCCATTGAGTGAATGGTCTGTAAATAACCGTTCAAATTCAGTTGATGTACCTGACTTTACACGTGGTTCTTGGAAGAAAAACCAGCCACATGATATTGATCTGAAAAAAGGTGGAAATACTAAAGTAAAGATATAGTAGACAGCGCGAACTTAGTAAGTTCAAATATGAATTAAAGAGTTTATTGAATCCGGATGATTGCAATCATCCGGATTTTTTTTATGGCTAGCCGGGAGAGTTCCACTGTCAGTAATATTTAATTCTGGCTCAGGTCTGGAATCTACTCATTCAATCAATAATTTCTTGTCGCGGCGGGCTTGACCCGCCATTGCCAAACTCGAATTTTCTAATTATTAAAATCCTAATTCTTTACCCTGCAAATAATGCAACATCCAGCTCAGATTAGTTTGAGCTGTTTTAAGAATCATGGATGGCTCTGCAGGACCATGAGGTTGCCTTGGAAGCACAAGAAAACGCACCGGAACTCCTCTTCGTTTTAAGGCATTATAGTACATTAAACCCTGGCTGAAGGGCACTCGTATATCTGCCTGTCCGTGTTGCAAAAGGACAGGAGTTTTTACATTTTGTACAAATCTCAATGGGGAATGATCGTCATAGACCGTCCAGTCTTGATATGGTTGTTTTTCCATGTAGGAAGGAAGAAAACCTGGAATATCATCGGTCAGGTCTTGAGTTGCCAGGTCAACTGCAGGTGCCCCAATGCTTGCAACTTTAAAACGGTTGGTGTGACCAACAATCCAACTACTCATAAATCCACCATAACTCCATCCCATTACACCCATTTTATTGGGATCTGCCCATCCTTTTGTAATAACATAATCAACTCCGGCCATCAAATCTTTGTAATCGCTACCACCCCAGTCGCGGTGATTAGCTTCCCTGAATTTCAATCCATAACCATTTGATCCTCTGGGGTTTGGTCTGAGAATAAAGATGTCGTTTTCTGCTAGGGCAGCAAGTGGATAAATACCCGACACGGCAATAAAACTTTCGCTAAATACCCCTGCCGGACCGCCATGAATGTTGAGAATAAAAGGATATTTTTTACCTGCCTCATAGTTTAGAGGAAAGGTTAAGAGTCCTTCAATTTCCATTCCATCAAAACTCTTCCATGAGATCAGCTCGGTTTTTGGAACCGGCAAACTGGCAAGCTCAGGATTAATAGTACTTATTTTTTGGGCTGAGAAGTTGCTTACACTGCTAATATAGCCGTCCTGTGGTATTGAAGTATCCTGAAATGTAAAACCGAAATGGGTGCCCTTGCTATTCAATTCAACTCCGCTCAATACGCCCTTTGTACCAGTAGTCCATTCAGTTGCCTGTTTCCCATCACTGCTTAGCCTGAATATTTTGGTGCTAGTATGAAATGGCTCAAGAGTATAAACTGTTTTTCCATCGTTGCTCCAGCCAATTAGTTCAGCCGGGCCATTCGGCGTATCAGCCAATGTTTGAACGCTTCCATCCTCAAGAGCAAAAATCTTAACAGAAGTTTTACCTCCCCAAATTCCTTTTTCATCCAGATTATAATAGGCTATGAATTTGCCATCAGGGCTGAATAAGGGTTGATTTTCACCCACCGTAGTATTGGCAATAATTTTCACTTCACCTGAACTGATTTTGATCATTGATATATCACAGAACGTATTGTCTTCAACACCTGCAGAGGCCGCATGAGCATAGGCAATCCATTGATCATCCGGACTCCAGCTAAATGAATTGATATGTCTGTTCTCCTTGCTAAGCGTTGTAATCTGAGGCATCCCATTTTTATCTTTTTTGTTTAGCTGAAGCAAATGGAGGCGTCCTTGCTTAAAATTTTCATTCATGAAATACCAATCGTTCCCCGACTTTTTGTTCCCAGTTTCTTCTTCTGTTTCAAAATCAGAACTGGTAAATGCAATTTGATTGCCTGTAGTACTCCACTTAAAATCGTTTATTCCGGTTTTAATGTCAGTTAACCGCTCTGCTTCACCTGCTCCTAACTTCAGGAAGTATAAGTTGTTCTTTCCGTCACGGTTGCTGACAAATGCGATCTTTTTTCCATCAGGGCTCCATTTGGGATTAATATTGTTCTTTTCGCCCTGAGTAAGCTGAATGGTATTCGTATTATTAATGTCTGATATAAAAAGATGATTGATAAATTCGCTTTTACCTTCAATTGTTTTAAGTTCCTTTACAGCATAAACCACTTTTTCTCCATTCGGAGAAACCCTAACTGTACTGATTACTTTGTGCTTAATGGTCTGCGTGGGCGACCAGTTGCTTTTTGTTTGTGCGATGACACTGCTAAGCCCTAGGATTAATAGGCTGATCAATGAAATTCTTTTCATAGAAATGACTTTATAATGAAGTTTTGTTGAATATGTTTACACTAAATATAAGGTATTAAAACTAAAAATTCTGAGGGGTATTCTCACATTTTTTAGATCATATTTTTTCACAAAATGCAAGGATTTACTATTTTCTTCACAACATTTTTATAGCTATTTTGAATAATAAGAATCTAAAGGTAGATTCATGACTTACATTTGCAATAATGTAGATAGAAAAATTGATTAGGTGATTTAAAGATTATTGTTCTTGATCTCATAGTTCATGATGTTTTGCTCAAGCCTATCATTTTAGTCTCAAACCAGCCATCTTCATTTATTAAATAGGCAAATTTTATCTTTTTGGCCTAAATAAAGAGAAATAATCTGGAGTATCTGTACAATCGAATTATGAAAAATAAAAAATATAACAAAGCAACTCAAGCCGTTTGGGCCGGAGAAGATAATCCTTATTTTAAAGAAGCAGTTACAACTCCAATTGTAAATAGCGTTGCATTTGCCTATAATAATCTTGATAAATGGTATGATATTTCAGTAGGAAAGGAAGATGGTTTTATTTATAGCCGTAATACCAATCCTACAGTTGCCTCTTTGGAAGAAAAGATTAGAGTACTTGAAGGAGCTGAGGCAGCAACGGCATTTGCTACGGGTATGGCAGCAATTAGTAACACCCTGTTTACTTTCCTCAAGCCTGGAAAGAGAGTTGTTTCAGTAAAGGATACCTATGGAGGTACAAGTAAATTATTTCTCGATTTTTTCCCTGATTATAAAGTAGATATCAAGCTTTGTGAAACAGGAAATCATCAGGAAATGGAAATGGAAATTGCCAAAGGTTGCGATTTAGTTTACCTGGAAACACCCACGAATCCCACGCTTAAGATAGTAGATATCAAGCGTATTGCATTAGCCGCGAAGAAAGTTGGAGCTATAGTTGTTGTAGATAATACCTTTGCTACTCCAATAAATCAAAACCCATTGTCTTTAGGTGCAGATTTGGTTCTGCATAGTGCTACTAAATACCTCTGTGGTCATTCAGATGCGATGGGAGGTATATTAGCAGGAAATAAGGAACTTGTTCAGAAGGTATTCCATTTTAGGGAGATTAATGGTGCAAGCCTACAGGCTGATCCTGCATATATGATTGCTAGGGGCATGAAAACTCTTGAATTAAGAGTTTCTCGTCAAAATGAATCAGCTATGAAAATTGCAAGATATCTTAAGGCTCATTCTAAGGTTAGTGATGTGTTTTATCCTGGACTTGAAACACATATTGGGCATGATATAGCTAAATCTCAGATGCGTGGATTTGGAGGTATGTTAAGTTTTGCTCTGGATGGGGGATACAACCTGGTCGAAAAGTTCCTTCCTTCATTAAAACTGGTGCACTTGGCTGCTAGCCTTGGCTCTGTAAGTACACTTGCCGGCCCGCCACGTACCACAAGCCATGTCGAATTAACAGAAGCCCAGCGTGCTATTTTGGGTATACCTGAAAGTTTGATTCGTTATTCAGTAGGAATTGAATCTGTTGATGACCTCCTTCAGGATCTGGAAGATGGATTAAAGATGATATAGGATTTTAAATTAGCATTGAGATATTTAATGAATACTCTTTAATGTCAATTAATATTTTTTCAATACGTACTGATTCTCGGTTCATGTTCATTCGTTAACATTCAGACAGCTAATAGTAATGCAATGACTAATTATAGTTGTTTATCGCTATTCGATGAATGATATCATTCATTTTTATAATGATTTAGGTCTCTTAAGTTGAGATTTTTAAAGTACTTAATCTGGTTTTTGAGAAGTATTTTTTTTTGACAGAAGATGGTCAGACAGTAAAATTTGGAAGAATTTTTATTATTTTTTCTTTTAATGATCAAATATTAATTATAAATTAATATTTGATAAAAAATAATTCAAAAAGGACTTGTCAATACATGTAATTAAATTAGATTTGTTTAACCTTAAAAAAAAAACGATGAATAAATTTACAAAAATGAAAGATCTGTTTGCTTCAGTTGAAGTTGACGCGAGCAAATTCTACAATTCAGGAAACAGTGCAGCCGGAACAAGAGTTCGTAAAGGAATGCAAGATTTAAAAAATTTAGCTCAGGAAATCAGAAATGAAGTTACTGAGAAGAAAAATAGTGGTAAATAATTAGACCTACTATTGAAAATAATTAAAAAGGCCTGCATAGCAGGCCTTTTTAATTATCTGGGTTTTTTTACTGGCCTGAATGGTTCCAATTAATGTGATAAATTATACTTCTTCTGCGTATATAAAGTTTAATATATTATTTGAATTAGCTACCCTTCATTGATCACTATTTTAGGGAACCAATTGCTATACCTTCATTGATCTCGTTTTGATCATTTCATTTAATTAGCGCGCTCTTTCGCATCTTTTTGACTTCATAATTCTTCCCTTTGCCTATTTGTTTGGGTCTATATTTTAATTCCTATATCTGTAGTATCAAACATCCGTATAGTTCTAAATTTCTATGTGTTAGCGTTGGATGATCATCTTATTTACTCGAATAATCCGTCCATTTGTGTTAGATTTGTGCCAGAAATTATGAAAGATTTTAAAAATTACTATCTCATACAGGCAAGTCCTGAAGAAGTTTATCTGGCATTAACTAATCCACTTACCATTTTATTATGGACGGGTGCCGAAGCAATAATGAGTACAGAACCTGGTTCTGAGTTTTCTCTTTGGGATGATAGTATTGTTGGAAAGAATGTAGAATTTATTGAGAATAAAAAAATAGTTCAGCAATGGTACTTTGGTGATCAGCCCGAAGAATCAATGGTGACTTTTATACTTCATCCCGATAAAAATGGGACTTCGCTTGAACTCCGTCACACAAATATTCCTGATTCCGATTTTAAGGATATGATCGATGGCTGGAATTTAAACTATTTTGGTGCACTTCAAGATTTTTATGAAGATTAGCCTTAAAGGTGTTAATTAGGAATTAAATATCAGTATTCTATTGTTTTGTTTGACTCTTTCGTCAATTTCTCATGCTCTAAATTAGCTGGTATAGAATTAACAGATAAGATTTTCAGTTCCCAAAGTAAGTATCCCATTACAACTAAATATTCTAATCCTGTTATCCAATAATTTTCACTGTAGGGTAAAGTTTTGTAGCTGATGTAACTTAGAGGGATTAGAGCAGACCATACCAGAATAAACCGATATCTGACAAATATGCTTAAGGCAACCAGTGGTGTCAGATACCAGGGATGAATGATTGCTGCAAACCCAAGATAAATAAGGAGTGTCCAGAAGAAACCAGAGAGCATATCCGACTCTTTCAGATAAACAAATAAAATTCCTGATAGGGTAAAAAGTATCATCAGCTTACTCAAAATGGCAATTGGATTATAGCCCATGACCATCCATCCTATACTTCTAAAAAATAAATAGATACCCCCATTAAATTCAAACTTTCCATAATATAGATTGAGGCTTTCGGCAATATGAGAAACTCGCTCGCTCGTATTGATACTTCCGATGCTAATGATTAAGGTTATTAAAAGGCATACTAATCCATACCCAACCGTTTTCTTGATTCCAATTTTTTTAATGAGAAAGGGTATGGCAAGTATCGGTAATAGCTTTGTCTGTACCGATAGAGTTAATGCAGTTGCAGACCCAATCAATCGCTGCCTGTAAAAAAGCATTACGGCAAGCAAGAAAAAGAAGATCATGAATGCTTCTAGGTGTATATTGCCCGTAAGTTCTATGATTACCAGCGGGTTGAGTAGATAGATTAAAAGGATTGAAGGATCTTGTTTTCTTTTATTTACTAGTGTGTTCAAAAGGTAAAGAGTGCCAATTTCAGTAAGGAAGATTATTGACTTCATTACAATTAAATTTGTTTGCAAACTATCCTTCCCAATAATTGATACTACGTTAAAAAGGATCTGAGATAACCGAGGATAAACACTGAAATAATCAGGTGAGTTGAGGTATGGAAACAATTGGCTTAAAAAGGCATCTGAATTCTGATTTAATAATTGCCTGGGTGTGAAGTCAAATGGATTAAAACCTAATTGTTGAATTCGGCCATCCCAGAAAAAGCGATAAAAATCATCAGACAAAGCTGGTGTCGAAAAAATGAGGCAAAACCGAAATAAAATGCCGCTAAGCAGAAGAACCTTAAAATTATAATGTCTTTTATTTTTTAGTATCAAATAACTGAATAGAAATAAGGAACTATATGCGGTAATGAGAAGTTCAAAGTTTGATCTTTCAATAAAATAGCCTATCAGAACGTATCCTGCAAGAGATAGGATCAGTAATGAGTACATTGTTAATTTAGGCATTTATAAAAAATAGCTTACTTTGTAAAAGTATGCAAAAACGCACATTTACAGATCAAATGGGTCGGGTTATTTCCTTTAATTATCCACCTAAAAAGATCATTTCGCTCGTTCCTTCACAAACCGAATTACTCTTTGATCTGGGTTTAGATGAGGAAGTAATTGGAATTACAAAGTTTTGTATTCATCCAGATGAAAAATTTAAGGCTAAAACTAAAGTTGGAGGCACAAAAAAAATTAATTTGGAGAAAATAAGAAGCTTAAACCCTGACCTTATTATTGGCAACAAAGAGGAAAACAGCCAAGCTCAGATAGAGGAATTAATGGATGAGTATCCGGTTTGGATGAGTGATATCAGTGTTCTGGAAGATGCTCTAAATATGATCGAACAAGTGGGAATTTTAACTGGGCATGCCGAAAAGGCAAAATTAATGGCTTCAACCATTAAAAATCGTTTTGATGATCTTGAATCGATCAGTCCAAATAATTTGAAGACTGCCTATTTGATATGGAAGGATCCCTACATGTGTGCGGCGAAGAATACCTTTATAGATGCTATTTTGTATAGAGCAGGATTTGATAATTCAGTTAAACTGAACAGGTATCCTACGATGAGTTTAGAGCAGTTAGAAGACTTAGCTCCTCAAGTTATATTTCTTTCTTCTGAGCCATATCCATTTAAGGATGAACATGTTCAGGAAATGAAAACTATGTTCCCTGAATCAAAAGTTATGATTGTTGATGGAGAGCTTTTCTCCTGGTATGGCAGTCGGCTTTTGCACACCCCCGATTATTTACGGTCACTTATAAAGCTCATTAATGATCATCCTTAAATATTAAGCATAATAGATTTTGTAATTAAGTAGAAAAAGGTTAGTTTTGCCGACCGAATTACCTTTAGAAAAGCTGAGTGTTAAAGCTCATAGATCTTTAGAATTTTCAAATTAATCCTAAAATGCGGATGTGGCGTAATTGGTAGCCGCACCAGACTTAGGATCTGGCGCTTCACGGCGTGGGGGTTCGAGTCCCTTCATCCGCACTGATTAATTCCCCGGCTACAAACCGGGGAATTTTTGTATAAACTAAAACGACATAAAACTCAGACAATGAACATTAAACAGGACAAAATAGACAATCTGAATTCAGTACTAACTGTTAAGATTAATCCTGAAGATTACAAAGAGCGTGTAGAAAAGGCGATCAAAGCCCAAGCAAAAAAAGCAAAATTACCTGGATTTCGTCCCGGAATGGTTCCTGCTGCACATATCAAAAAAATGTATGGTAAGAGTATCTTAGTTGATGAAGTCAACACTATTCTGAATGATGCATTAAGTAATTATATAACTGATAATAAACTTGAAGTTCTTGGTCAGCCCTTACCTAAGATTGATGATAGCAAGGAGTTTAATTGGGATTTCACTGATGATTTTGAGTTTGTTTACGAACTTGGCTTAGCACCTGAATTTGAACTTGAATTTACATCAAAAGACAAATTAACCTATTATCAGGTGAAAGTAGATCCTGGAACTCTAGCATCTCGTATCACGAACTTAAGAAAAAGCTATGGCAAAATGTCAAATCCTGACGTATCGGCAGATGATGATGTTTTATATGCAGATTTAAAGCAGCTTTCTGCAGATGGTTCTGTTTTTGAAGGTGGAATAAGTGCTACTGCATCTGTTCGTTTGGATCAGGTAAGTGATACTAAGATCAAAAAGTCACTGATTGGATTAAAGAAAGAAGCAGTTGTGAGTGTAGATCTTCAGAAAGCATTTGATGGCAACGCTACAATTATTGCCAAGGTGTTAAATATTTCTGAAGAAGATGCTCAAGACCTTAAATCTAAATTTCAGTTAACGGTTCAAAATATTAATCGTCTAGAAGAAGGAGATTTAAATCAGGAGTTCTTTGATAAGATATTTGGTGCTGATATAGTTAAAACTGAAAAAGAGTTTAAAGAAAAAATCAAAGAAGAGCTTGAAAGCATGATGGTTCAAAATGCTGACCAGAAGCTTCAGGCAGATATGCTTCAGTTTGGTTTAGAAAAAGCTAAACTTAGTCTTCCTGATGAATTTTTAAGACGTTGGCTAAAAGCAACTAATGAAAAACTAAGTGATGAGGAATTGGCACAAGGTTATGATGATTTTGCTCGTAACTTGCGCTGGACATTAATTGAAAATAAAATCATCAAGGAAAATAAACTGGAGATCAAGTATGAAGAAGTTTTTGCGGCTGCTAAAAATCGTTTAGATTCTCAGTTCCGTATGTATAGTCCGCAGCCACTTTCTGAAGAACAACTTGGACAATATACAGCACAGTTTTTGCAGAATAAAGAAAATGCAAACAGGATATTTGAAGAGGTAAAAGCTCAGCATGTATTTGAATATCTCAAAGGTGTTATTACCTTAGACAAAAAGGATATTCAATATGATAAATTCCTTGATTTGAAGTAAATAATGATTTTTGGACTTATTAATTCCATTTATTTTGATCATTGATTTACAACATAAAAAATAAATGTTAAATTATAATTAGAATATTTCAAAATGAACATTGATAAGAACGAATTCAGAAAATATGCGGTAAAACATCATCGCATTGGTGGCCACCATGTAGATAGTTTTATAGGTAGGGTTCAAAATGCTTCCATACCTACTGCAATGACACCTTACATTATTGAGGAGCGTCAATTGAACGTAGCGCAAATGGATGTGTTTTCACGTTTAATGATGGATAGGATTATCTTTTTAGGTGATGCTGTTCATGAAGGAATTGCAAATATCATTCAAGCACAGTTATTGTTCCTACAATCAACTGATGCTAAAAGAGATATTCAGATTTATATTAATTCTCCCGGTGGTTCTGTATATGCTGGTTTAGGTATCTATGATACGATGCAATACATTACACCAGATGTTGCTACTATCTGTACAGGTATGGCAGCCTCAATGGCTGCTGTATTGCTTTGCGCAGGAACCAAAGGTAAAAGAGCGGCATTGCCTCATTCAAGAGTAATGATTCACCAGCCTTCTGGTGGTGCTCAGGGAGTTGCATCAGATATGGAGATCAACCTTCGTGAGATGTTAAAACTTAAAAAAGAACTTTACGATATCATAGCCAAACATTCTGGACAAACTTATGACTGGGTTGAAAAAGCATCTGACCGCGATTACTGGATGATTGCAAATGAAGCAAAAGAGTTTGGTATGATTGATGAAGTATTAGTTGGAACCGGAGACAAATAAGCATGAGTAAAGTAAATAAAGATGTTAAATGTTCATTCTGCGGCTCCGGCAAGCAGGATACGCTCATGCTGATTGCGGGTCTTGATGCTCACATTTGTGATAAATGTGTTACTCAGGCTAATCAGATATTGGCTGAAGAACTTAATGTCCGTAAAACTAAATCTACTCAAACTTTTGAAACACTTTTAAAGCCGATAGAGATCAAGACGCATCTTGACCAATATGTTATTGGACAAGACCAAGCAAAAAAAATACTTGCTGTAGCAGTTTATAATCACTACAAACGTTTGAACCAAAAAATTGGCAAGGATGAGGTTGAAATTGAGAAGTCAAATATCATTATGGTTGGCGAAACCGGAACAGGAAAAACCTTACTTGCCAAAACAATTGCCAAAGTATTAAATGTACCTTTCTGTATCTGTGATGCAACCGTATTAACTGAGGCAGGATATGTAGGAGAGGATGTAGAAAGCATTTTAACGCGTTTACTGCAGGCTGCAGATTACGATGTCACTGCTGCTGAACGTGGAATTGTATATATCGATGAGGTAGATAAGATTGCCCGAAAAAGTGATAATCCTTCGATAACCCGGGATGTATCAGGTGAAGGAGTTCAGCAGGCTTTGTTGAAGATATTAGAAGGAACTATAGTTAATGTTCCACCGCAGGGAGGAAGAAAACATCCGGATCAGAAAATGATCGCTGTGAACACTAATAATATACTTTTTATTTGCGGAGGGGCATTTGATGGGATTGAGAAGAAGATCGCAAACAGGCTTCGAACTCAAACAGTTGGATATAAGGTTGAAAAAGATGAGTTTACTATTGACCTCAAGAACCTATATAAATACATTACTCCCCAGGATCTGAAGTCATTTGGGCTTATTCCTGAATTAATTGGTAGGCTTCCGGTTATTACTCACTTGAATCCATTGGATAGGGATACTTTATTAAGTATTTTAACTGAGCCAAGGAATTCTTTAATCAAGCAATATAAAAAGTTGTTTGAATACGAGCATGTGAATCTTGATTTTGAAAAAGATGTAATGGAATTCATTGTAGATAAAGCAATGGAATTTAAGCTTGGAGCTAGAGGCTTAAGGTCTATTTGTGAAGCAATTATGATCGATGCAATGTATGAAACACCCTCTGGTAAAATAGGAAAAGAGTTGTATATCACACTGGATTATGCCAAAGATAAATTTGAAAAATCTGATCTGAAAAAACTTAAAGTTGCATAAATGAGCCCCGATTGAATCGGGGTTTTTTGTAAGCTAAAAAATTGAATGATGAATAAAAAACAAGAAACTAAAGTTGATGTAACAGAATCAGTAAAGAAGACCAATGAAGTTGAAACTCCTGTTAAAACAGGACTTAAAAACAAGTCGGATATTGTTGATAACTGGTTACCACGTTATACGGGTCGGCCTTTAACAGAGTTTAGTAATTTTATTCTATTAACCAATTTTTCTAGGTACCTCAATCTGTTTTCTGAATGGCATGACAATGCGCCAATCATTGGATTAGATAAACCTATGCAGAGTGTATCGGCTAATGGCATTACATTAATCAACTTTGGAATGGGTAGCCCAATGGCTGCAACTATGATGGATCTATTGACCGCTATTCAGCCAAAAGCAGTTTTGTTTTTGGGAAAGTGCGGAGGGCTGAAAAAAAAGAATAAGATCGGTGATCTAATCTTACCAATAGCAGCGATAAGAGGTGAGGGAACTTCCAATGATTATCTTCCTGCAGAAGTTCCTGCATTGCCATCATTTGCATTACAAAAGGCAATTTCAACAACCATTCGCGATCATTCTCGTGATTATTGGACTGGAACTGTGTATACGACTAACCGACGGGTTTGGGAACATGATAAGAGTTTTAAAAAATATCTAAAAACCTTACGAGCAATGGCAGTTGATATGGAAACTGCAACAATTTTTACAACTGGATTTGCAAATAAAATCCCTACAGGAGCTTTATTATTAGTATCAGACCAACCCATGATACCTGAGGGAGTGAAAACAGCTGAAAGCGATTCAAATGTTACTGAGCAGTATGTTGAGACACACCTGAGAATAGGTATCGACTCATTAAAACAATTAAAAAATAATGGCTTAACTGTAAAGCATTTGAAATTTTAATGAAAACAATTTCCTGAGTTTTATAGGATTGCTAAAATTTAAAATGACTCGATTTTTTACCCAATTTCCATTGGTAACTACTAGTTAAAAGCTTGATTTTTAAAATATAATATTGTTTATTGGGTAGATGCAATATAATAATTGTATTTCTTTCGCTTTTAGCATTTAATCTATTGTTTCGCGCTTTAATCCGTATTTTTGCATTATGTGGTATACTAATATTCTTGAAACCATAGGGAATACTCCTTTGGTTAAATTAAATAACATAACAAAAGATGTTAAAGCAACAGTTTTAGCAAAAATCGAAACAACTAATCCTGGTAATTCAATTAAGGATAGGATGGCTGTAAAAATGATTGAAGATGCAGAGCTTAGCGGTAAGCTGAAACCTGGAGGTACTATTATTGAAGGTACATCCGGAAATACAGGAATGGGTTTGGCAATGGCAGCAATAATCAAAGGGTATAAGTGTATTTTTACTACAACAGATAAGCAATCCAAAGAAAAAGTGGATGCTTTACGAGCTTTTGGCGCAGAGGTTATTGTATGTCCTACAAATGTTGATCCTGAAGATCCGAGATCGTATTATTCTGTTTCCTCCCGGCTGGAGCGTGAAGTCCCAAATTCCTGGAAACCAAATCAATATGATAATCTGTCAAACTCTCTAGCTCATTATGAGCAGACTGGTCCTGAAATTTGGAAACAAACTGAAGGTAAAATTACCCATTTGGTAGTTGGGGTAGGTACCGGTGGAACTATCTCAGGTACTGGTAAATACCTTAAAGAACAAAACCCTGACATTAAAATATGGGGAATTGATACCTACGGCTCTGTCTTTAAAAAGTATAAGGAAACGGGCATTATGGACAAAAATGAGATCTATCCGTACATTACAGAAGGAATAGGAGAAGACTTTCTGCCTAAAAATGTTGATTTTAATATAATAGATCGATTCGAGAAGGTAACAGATAAAGATGCGGCATTGATGACCCGTGATATTGCCAGAAAAGAGGGGATATTTGCTGGTAACTCTGCAGGATCGGCACTTGCCGGATTGATGCAGTTGAAGGATGAACTCAAGGAAGATGATGTAGTTGTCATCATTTTTCATGACCATGGTTCTAGATACATGGGCAAAATGTATAATGAAGATTGGCTAAGGGAGCGTGGTTTTCTGGCTGATGAGAAACTAACTGCTAAATCAATTTTAGCAAAACGAGGCAGGCAAGAAATTGTAACCATTGATTGTGAACAGTCAGTTTTGCAGGCAATCAATACCATAAAATCATTGAATATTTCGCAGATTCCAGTTACTCAGAAGGGAATGGTTGTGGGCAAAATAACCGAGAGTGATATATTGAATTCAGTATTAGAAAATCCATCACTTCGCTCTGGTAGTGTTAAGGATATCATGACTTCGTCTTTCCCTTTTGTAGATCTGAATACAACTATTGATAAGATTACAGCCATAATTAATAAGGAAAATATGGCGGTTTTAGTTGAAGATCAAAATGGCAATATCGAAATCATTACTCAATATGATATTATTAATGCGATATCTCTTTGATATGTTTTTGACCTAAATTTTCTTCAAAAGCACAATAAAGTATAAAGCCAAAACCGGATAGCATTAATAAATGATAGATTAGAAATCCGAAATCTTTAAAATATAATTCGGCAACAGCGGCTAGTAGAAAATAGATAAATAGTAGAAATTCAGGTAAATATTGCCTGATTTTCTGACTTTTTAAGTAGGCATTTTCTCTCTTTGATGCGCTAAATTTTGGGGTTCTAATAAATGCAGTTTTTTGACCTTGAATTCCCTTTAATACTGCAATACTATTGTGATAAGACATTCCCATGGATACGATTATAGCTATTGGGAATGCACTCAGGATCTCTTTGATAGCTATAATGATATTTTTTTTGTCGATTAAAATTGCTGTAAAGCAGTAAAAAAAATTAATAATCAATACAATGATTAGCATACCACTCCAGTTAAAGAAGTGATCAAACTCCATAGATTTATTTTTCAATAACATTAAGGGAACACTAAACAGACCTGTTAAAAGTATAAATGCATAGATATAATTATTCAGCAGCTGTAGGCTTCCAAATAATTTAATGGAGATTGGCAGATCACAATGCCATAATCTGGCTATTAGTTTTTTGGATGTTTCTACTCCTCCTTTGATCCATCGAAATTGTTGTGATCTTACGGCACTTAATAAATTCGGTAGCTCAGCGGGTGAAATTATTTCAGGGCAATATTTAAACTTCCAACCCTTCATTTGCGCTCGATAACTTAAATCAAGATCTTCAGTGAGTGTGTCAGCTTCCCAACCTCCGGCATCTTCAATGCAGGCTTTTCTCCAAATTCCGGCAGTGCCATTAAAGCTTATGAAAAAGCCACCTTTAGCTCGTCCATCCTGATCAATAATAAAGTGGCTGTTTAATCCTATTTCTTGGGCTCTTGTAAGCCATGATTCCCTTGGATTGATATGTCCCCATCTGGTTTGCACCATTCCAATAGTATCATTACTGAAATAGGGAAGAGTATTGATTAAAAAATCCGGCTCTGGAACAAAGTCGGCATCGAAAATGACAATGAATTCATTCGATGCCTTAATCAAGCCATTTTGTAGAGCGCCAGCCTTAAATCCTATCCTATTTTCACGTTTAATTTGAGTTATTTTAAAACCCAAAGCAATTAACTTTTTAATTTTTTGTTCTACTAGTATACTAGTGTCATCATCAGAATCATCAAGAACTTGTATTTCTATTTTTTTTTTAGGGTAGTTTAAATTTGAAATTGAATCCAGGAGTCTTTCTACAACAAATCGTTCGTTATAGATCGGTAACTGTATGGTAATATTCGGATAGGAGTGTAGTGTAATTTTATGATTTACCTTATTTCTGTGGATTAAAAAAGTGATGAGTAGCGCTAACTGTCCAAGACTAAACAGGATGATAAAGAAGAAGAAAAAACTGTAAATTATGATGATGCCAAGCGCTAACATAAGTGATTTGAATCTTGGATTAAATATTTTTAAAGATGGTAAGTACTATTTTATATCCTGCCATTATCGTTCCATAGATTGTTCCTGAAACTTTACTTACTCCAATTCTTTGCCTGTAATTTACCGCAACTTCTGTAAATTTCAATCTGTGTTTTGCTGCCTTTACCTGCATTTCTACTGTCCAACCAAATGTTTTATCCTTCATGTCTAGCTGTTGTAGGGCTTTCCATTGAATAGCTCTGAATGGCCCAAGGTCAGTAAAATGGGCATTGTAGAATAATTTTATTAGTGCTGTAGCCAGCCAGTTTCCTGCAATTTGTTGAAATAGCATAGATCCTGGTTCCCGAACTCCCAAGGCCCTTGAACCGATTACCATATCAACATCTGATTCTAGGATAGGGGCAATAAGCATGCTGATCTCGTCTGGAAAGTCTGAATAATCGCCATCTAAGAATACAATAATATCGTTAGGATTTACTTTTGTTTGCAGATAGTCAATTCCCTTTAGGCAGCTATATCCATAGCCTTTTCTAGGTTCCCTTAAAACAGTTGCGCCTTGCTCTTTTGCAATAGTTTCAGTATTATCAGTTGAAGCATTATTAACAACAATCGTTTCATTGACCAGATCAGGAATATCTGCTATAACCTTACCAATCGATTTGCTTTCGTTGAATGCTGGTATGATCACATAAACTGCAGGTTTTTTGTTGTCAGAATGCATTTTATATTTTACTGTCGCTTATATGACTCAAATCTTCCTTCTTCAGCCAAATTTTCGAGATTAAGAACGCCCCTAGGGCATACAGCTGAGCATATTCCACATCCTACGCATGAAGCGCGTATTATATTTTCCCCTTTTTGAGCGTATGCTCTTACATCAATTCCCATTTCACAGTAAGTTGAGCAATTACCACATGAAATACACTGACCCCCATTTGTTGTAATCCTAAATTTTGATTTGAATCGTTGAAATAATCCTAGAATTGCTGCCATTGGGCAACCAAAACGACACCAAATTCTTGATCCCATAATTGGATAAAATCCTGTTCCAATCACACCAGAAAATACTGAGCCTATCAGAAATCCATAACATTGTGAAAACAATCCGGATGCATCACCAAGTATAGTGCCATTCTTCCATGAATTTAACCATAACAAAGCTGTAGTTAATACAACGAAAACCAGTACAGAATGGACCATCCAGCGTTCTACTTTCCATGCTTGGAGTGATTTGTTTGAATTTTGTCTGTAAGGATCACCTAATGTTTCTGCTAAGGCACCACAACCACACACCCAAGAGCAATACCAGCGTTTGCCATAATTATAGGTTAAAATTGGAGTGGCAATAAATGTCATAACAAGCCCCCAGAAAACCATAAAAACACCAATATTTCCTGACTGAATTAGATAATCGATGTCATTTGGAAATAAATAAGAATATTTTAACGGCCAGAAATAAGAAAAGTAGAATTCAGGTTGATTCAATTTTAATAAAAATGCAGGTATTAAGAATGCAAATCCAAGTTGAAAAAACATAACTGATAGTGTTCTCAATACCTGATATCTATTGGATCTGTACTTACCTATAAAACGAATGCCCATAATGATGACAGCAAGGGTATACAATGTGCCATATAAAAACCACTGGTCAGATGCCTTATTTCTAAGGATAATGCTCAATGGGTCCATGGCCCTGATCAAGCCTTCCAAATAATTGGGAAACCAATATAGAATGATGTAAAACCCGGTCATCAAAATACCAATTCCCCATGCTATTCCACCCCGATTTGTTGCTGGACTATGCATAATGCCATTGTTCTTTATTCCCGGTATTTCTTTAAAATAGGGTATTGAAAAAATCATTCCTCCAGCAACACTGAAGACTATTATTAATCCAAAAAAGAGTACAGACTGAGTTTCACCCTGACCAAATGCAGCTATTATTGCACAAAGTATTGCAGCCGCAATAAGGCTGGCTCCTATCTTTTGTGAAAGAAGGCCCTCTGAGGGCTTTGCTAGTGATAAGGAATGGTCTTGCATTTTTTAATTTAAAAAATGATCAATTAATAAGGTTATCGTTAAATGATTTTGCTATTTTTTTATAATGGGAATCCGAAAATTCAGGATCAAACCAACCCTGTTTAAGATTATCTATAACATATTCTATTTGTTTTTGTTCGCGTATCCAGTGTTCAGCTATAACTTGCCTAAACCGTATTCCTATAAAATTAAACCCAATTATACTTCGATCGGATCTATTATAATTGGCCCTGAATGAAATTTTACCATTTTCATGTTCCCAATAAAAGCTCTCTTGTTCATGGGTAATTTCAGGCAGAACTTTTCCATAAGTTTGAAATTCAAGATCAAAGAATTTTGCCGAGTTGAACCAAATTCCACGATCATAAGTTGTTTTATTGCCACATATTGTATTGGCTAATGTTTCACCCTGCATTTTACCGGTATACCATAACTGTTCAATTGGGGCTTCTCCGGTTTTTATAAAACGAAACTGAGCACAGTCGCCTGCAGCAAAAATGTCTGGGATATTGGTTTCTAAAAATTCATTGACTACTATTCCTTTTTCTATATCTATGCCACTATTTTTAAGGAAGTTAATATTGGGTTTCACTCCTGTAGTTATTCCTAAGAATTGGCAATAAATAGTTTCGTCTTGTTGGGTTACAATACTATGTACACTAAGCTGATCAATAGTTCGTATTTCTTTGAGTTCTGTATTGAATTTTAGTTTTATGCCATGCTTTTGGAGGTGATTCCCAATCAATTGTGCTTCTTCCTGTGGTAATGCGTTTGCCCAATAGGCATTTTCTCGTATTAACATAGTGACAGAAATATTGCGGCTATGAAGCATTTCAGCCATTTCTACACCAATTAAGCCTCCGCCAACAATAACTGCTGAAGAGATGTTGCTGGTATTTTTCTCCATTTTTTGCAGATCCTGAAGATTGTAAAGTGCCTGAACACCATTTAAATCTTCTCCTGGAAATCCAAACTTATTGGAAATTGAACCGGTTGCTAAAACTAGTTTATCATAATTTAAGATTCTCTCATCATCTAATTGTATAGATTTATCTTCTGTGTTTAAGTGATTAACAGTTGCTTGAATAAGATTTATTCTGTTCTTGCTCCAGAACCAATCTTCATAGGGCTTTGTATTTTCATACTTCATATGACCCATATAAATGTACATGAGGGCTGTACGAGAATAGAAATGTTTGCTCTCTTCAGAAATTACTGTAATTGTGGCATCAGAATTTTTCTTGCGTATATTTCGGGCGCAGGTAATACCGGTAATGCCGTTTCCTATTATGATAATGTTCATGAATAGTAATTGATACGTGTTTTTGAGGTATGTCTAAGCAATAGTACGAGTATACGGAAAACCATCTATCAATTGGATTGATTAACTCTGTTTAGGGCCTTAGCAATTTTATTAGAACTTATCCCAATTAGGGAATTTCCTGTTTGTTAAAAACACACTGACTAAGAATAAATTAAAGATCATTGTTATCAATGTCTTATTCTCGACATTGCTTTAAATATGTTTGTTTAATGTCCTTTAGCACTGGCTTCAATCCTTCTAATATCAGCACCTAGAGCTCTAAGGCGGATATCAATATCCTGATAACCGCGTTCTATTTGTTCGATATTATAGATTATAGAAGTTCCCTGAGCTGAAAGAGCTGCAATAAGTAAGGATACACCGGCTCTGATATCTGGTGAAGTCATTTCTATTCCACGAAGTTTTACTTTTTTATCAAGGCCTATTACCGTGGCTCTATGCGGGTCACATAAAATAATCTGGGCACCCATATCTATTAATTTATCGACAAAGAATAGACGGCTCTCAAACATCTTCTGGTGAATCAAAACATTACCTTTTGCTTGTGTTGCTATTACAAGCATGATGCTTAAGAGATCGGGTGTGAATCCAGGCCAAGGGGCATCAGCAATAGTCATAATTGATCCATCAATGAAGGTTTCCACTTCATAATGTTTTTGTGACGGAATAAAGATATCGTCGCCTCTTAATTCAAATTTTATACCTAGCTTTCTGAATACCTCAGGAATCATTCCGAGTTCTTCAAAGCGAACATTTTTAATAGTTATTTCAGATTCAGTCATGGCTGCAAGACCGATGAATGATCCAATTTCAATCATATCGGGCAATAGGCGATGTTCTGTGCCGCTGAGTTTGGTTACACCTTCAATTTTAAGTAAGTTAGAACCTACCCCAGTAATTTTTGCACCCATGCGGTTAAGCATTTTACACAATTGTTGTAGGTAAGGTTCGCATGCAGCGTTATAAATGGTTGTTGTACCTTTCGCTAAAACTGCAGCCATAACCACATTTGCAGTTCCTGTAACGGATGCTTCATCCAGTAAAATATAAGCTCCTTTTAGATTACTCGCGTCAACATTAAAGAAATTTGTTTTCTTGTCATAGATGAATTTAGCACCTAGTTTTTCAAAACCTAGAAAGTGTGTATCAAGTCTTCTCCGCCCTATTTTATCACCCCCAGGTTTTGGTATAGCAGCTTTACCAAAACGAGCTAATAATGGCCCAACAATCATTATTGAACCTCGTAAGCTTCCTCCTTTTGCTCTGAATGATTCAGATTGAAAGAAATCTAGATTGATATTTTTTGCCTCAAATGTATAGGTATCTTTGCTTAGCCGTTCAACTTTTACGCCAAGGTCGCCAATCAGTTCAATCAGTTTGTTAACATCCTTTATGTCAGGAATATTACTGATTGTGATTTTTTCTTCAGTTAGAAGAACAGCTGAAATGATTTGTAATGCTTCGTTTTTTGCGCCCTGAGGTATTATTTCACCTTTTAGTGGCTTGCCACCAACAATTTCAAATGCGTTCATTTGTACTGCGAGATTTTATATAATTGATTAGATATTGGACAAGCCACTAATTTACAAAAACTAGCTTTTGTTCCTTAAATAAAATGAAATTGTATAGTTTTTAACTTGGGCAATGACGGGATCCTAATTAAATTATTGTTCAGAATAAAGTTAGTAACGTTTGCTACCACCAGAATTGTTTGTTCTTTGGCGATTTGTTCCAGGTGTATTCCGGTTAGTATTTTGCCTTCCTTTATTTTGGTTCGAATTTCGTTGTCTACTTGGAGAAACTACTTGTCTTACCTCAACTCGTTGTAGATTAACATTTTCTTCAAGTTGCAGTTCTCCATTTGACATTTCACGAAGATCTTTTATAATTGTTTCATCAGCAACGCTATCCTTATTCCAAGTTACATAGGCCATTTTCATGAAATTAGCGATTGATTGCACCATTGCTTTTTTACGCTCTGGTTCTTCAATAGCCTTGGCTCTGCTAATCATTAACTCAACCGTTTTACCGTAATGTTTATATTTAATACGTTGTTGAGGATAAGATAGAGGCGCAGGTTTAAACCTAATGGCATCTTCAGATGGTTTAGGATAAGGCGAATCTACATCGATTTTAAAATCAGAGATGATATGTAAATGATCCCATAATTTATGTTTAAAATCAGCTACATCACGAAGATGAGGGTTTAAGAAACCCATCAAATCAATAACTACCTGAGCATAACGATTTCTTTCATCCTTGGTAGGTAAATCAACAATATATTTCACCATATTTTGAACATTACGTCCATATTCGGCTAATATTAATTTTTTCCTGGTGGTATTATAATCGAATGTCATTGTAATTGTATTATTAGGAGGTACAAATATGCAGTTTATATGCCTTAAATTGCGATTTTGTTTTTATTTTATAATTTTCAATTTAGCAAATTTTAATAATAATTGCTTCTGTCCTAAATCTTTAAAGAATATTACTGCTTTTAGGTCTGGTTTGTTGCCTTCCATTTGTATAACTTTTCCAAAACCAAATCGTTCATGTTCTACTTCCATTCCCACTTGTAATCCCGATGTGTCAGAAGGGCTGAAGCCTGCACTAGGTACATGGGCTTTCGGTAAAATTGAACTTGTTTTTACTGAAGAATGCGGTTTAGGTTTGCTAAACATTTCCTTTTGTTGCCAGGCTGATCGATCTTCATCCAAGAATGGGTTATCTGATTTTTTCTGAGCTTGTTTAAAGTCAAGTTCAAGGTAGCGGGCATCAATTTCTTCAATAAACCGGCTAGGTTCACAGCTGGTTAAAGTACCCCAACGGTAACGCGATGTTGCATATGAAAGAGTAAGTCTTTTACCAGCACGCGTTATTCCAACATAAAATAACCTACGTTCTTCCTCAAGATCTGTCCTTGAACTTAAAGACATTTGGGATGGGAATAAATTCTCTTCCAATCCTACAACAAAAACATTGTCAAACTCTAATCCTTTTGCTGAATGAATGGTCATTAATGATACCGTATCGGCATCCGGATTTTTATCATTGTCGTCATTGGTCAGAAGAGCGATATCCTGCATAAAAATATCAAGGCCTCTTTCTTCAATATCTTCACGTTCACTGAATTCTTTGATACCATTTAGTAATTCCTGAATATTTTCATACCTGCTTAAGCCTTCAACTGATTTATCTGAATACAGATCTTTAAGTAGGGTAGAATGCTGTGCAATATGTAAGGCTGTATCATATGCAGAATGAGTTTTTGTCATTACCTGAAAACTTTGAATAAGTAATGCGAAAGTTGCAACTGCGCCAGAGCTTCGGGAGTCAAGATACTTCGGAGCATCGCAAATAATTTCCCATAAGGTCATATTGTTTTGATCAGCCGCAACCATAATTCGCTCAATGGTTGTATCTCCAATACCACGGCGAGGGTAATTAATTATTCTTTTTATTGCTTCTTCGTCGTTAGGGTTGAATGTCAGTCTGAAGTAAGCAATCAGGTCTTTGATTTCTTTACGTTGATAAAATGACAGACCACCATAAATTTTGTATGGAACATTTAACTTTCTAAGGGCTTCTTCCATTGCTCTTGACTGAGCGTTTGTACGATAAAGGATAGCAAAATCATGGTATTGGCAACCTTTTAGAGCATGCTCCTGGGCAATTGCTTCAGCAACTATCTTGCCCTCCTCATTATCGCTGAAGGCTCTGCATACTTTTATTTTATCGCCTGTTTCATTTTCAGAAAAGACAGACTTTTTAAGTTGATTTTTATTGTTTGCAATAATGCTATTGGCTACGTTGACAATATTTTGTGTAGACCGATAATTCTGTTCTAATTTATATACTTTCAGATCTGGGTAATCTTTTTCAAAGTTGAGTATGTTTTGAATATTCGCTCCTCTAAACGCATATATACTTTGTGCATCATCACCAACCACACAAATATTTTCATTGTTTGCGGCAAGTTTTTTTACGATGAGGTATTGTGAATAATTGGTATCCTGGTACTCATCTACCATTAAATACTTGAATTTATTCTGGTATTTATATAAAACCTCAGGGTGTTCTCTTAAAAGTACATTGGTTTTGTATAGAAGGTCATCGAAGTCCATTGCTCCAGACTTAAAACATCGTTGAGCGTATATTTGGTATAGTTCACCGATGCTTCCCCGTCCGGTTGAAAAATCTTCAGCCTGAATTTGAGCGTTTTGTAAATAAGCTGCTGGAGAAACGAGATTATTCTTAGATGATGAAATGCGATTGTAAACAAAATTGACATTATAGAGTTTTTCATCAAGTTGCTTTTCTTTGATGATTGATCTTATCAAACTTTTGCTATCATCAGTATCATAAATTGTAAAATTACTTGGATAACCAATCTTTGTTGATTCTACTCTAAGAAGCTTTGCAAAAACCGAATGAAAGGTTCCCATCCAGATGTTTTTGGCCTCGTTCCCAACTACTTTCATAATGCGTTCCCGCATTTCTTTTGCAGCTTTATTGGTAAAAGTAAGTACCAGAATATTAAAGGGGTCTACATCTTTTCTGATCAAGTGTGCTACGCGATAGGTAATTACCCGTGTTTTACCTGATCCTGCACCAGCCACTATCATTACTGCACCTTCGGTCTGCTCAACTGCCGCCCTTTGGGAAGGATTCAATCCATCTAAATAATCCAAAATTTATGCCTGTTTTTTTTCTGCTAAATTACTAAAGAGATTTGAGATTAGAGGTTTAGGTCTATGGAGAATTTCTCCACCATTGAACTTGAATTTAATAAAAAATGAGATGAACAACTGTTTGATTGAAATTATATGATTAATTGTGAAGGATTGAAAAGATAAACCTGCTCAAAAAGCTTTCATTATTAATAGTTAAGCCATATCCGTTTGGTTATTGGAATGATTATTTTCTTGCTAATTTTTTTTTTACCCGTTTTTGGCTAGAATTAGATTTATATCTTTGTAGCAAAACCAATGATATGCAAGACATAAGAAAGTATGTTAATGATAATAAGCAACGCTTCTTAGATGAACTTTTCGAGCTGCTTAGATTTCCATCTATCAGTGCAGATCAAAAATTTAAGGATGAAATGCTCAAAACTGCTGAGTTTGTCGCAGAAAAGCTAAAGATTGCTGGAGCAGATTTGGTAGAAATTTGTCCTACAGCGGGATATCCGATAGTTTATGGCCAGAAAATTCTGGATGGTTCACTACCAACGGTTTTGGTTTATGGGCATTATGATGTTCAGCCGCCAGACCCTCTTGAATTATGGAAAACCCCGCCATTTGAACCAACAATACGAGATCAAAAGATTTATGCTCGGGGTGCCTGCGATGATAAGGGTCAATTCTACATGCACGTAAAGGCTTTTGAGCTTATGATGCGTACAAATACGCTTCCTTGTAATATAAAATTCATGATTGAAGGTGAAGAAGAAGTTGGCTCAAGTAATCTTGGAATTTTTGTTAATAATAATAAAGAACGGTTAAAAGCAGATGTTGTATTAATATCGGACACCTCCATGATCAGTCTGGAACATCCTTCACTTGAAACTGGTTTACGTGGACTCTCTTATGTTGAGGTTGAAGTTTCCGGGCCAGATCGCGACCTGCACTCTGGGGTTTATGGTGGTGCTGTTGCAAATCCAGCAACTATTCTTGCAAAGCTTATCGCATCCATGCATGATGAAAACAATCACATCACAATTCCTGGTTTTTATGATGATGTGATAGAACTGAGTGCTACAGAACGTGAAATGCTAAATAAAGCCCCATACAATGAAAATGAGTACAAAATTGACCTTAAAGTTGATGAGTTATGGGGTGAAAAAGGGTATACAACATTAGAACGTACGGGTACGCGCCCAACTCTTGAAGTAAATGGAATATGGGGAGGCTATATCGGTGAAGGTGCTAAAACGGTTTTACCCTCAAAAGCATACGCTAAAATTTCGATGCGACTTGTTCCTAATCAGCAATCAGATAAGATTACTAAATTGTTTAAGGACCACTTCGAAGGTATTGCTCCAAAAAGTGTAAAAGTGAAGGTTACCCCTCATCATGGCGGAGAACCTGTTGTCACGCCAACCGATAGTATCGCATACAAAGCCGCACAAAAAGCAATTTTAGAATCATTCGGAAAAGAACCCATACCAACCCGAGGTGGTGGCAGTATACCAATTGTAGCTTTATTCGAAAAGGAGTTAGGTATAAAAACTGTTTTAATGGGTTTTGGTTTGGATAGTGATAATCTTCATTCACCGAATGAAAAATTTGATATTGCTAATTTTTATAAGGGGATAGAAACTATTCCTCTTTTCCACAAATACTTTGCTGAGTTAAGCAAATAATACTGAACCTTAATATCTCATTCTGGAAATTCTGGCCGGAATGAGATATTAATTATTAAATTCTCCACATTTCGCAGGTTTTTAAAAAAACCTCATCTGCATCAGCTCCTAATCCAGGAGTATCAGGAATGTCAAGAAAAAATCCGTTGTAAGTTACTCCACCCACAACCGGATCTACTAAATGACCAAGCATACAAGTGTCCATATCATAATATTTAATTGTTGGACATGCATATGCAAAATGTAAATTTGCACTAAGCGCAATCCTGCTTTCAAGCATGCCTCCAATCATACAGGGAACTCCAGAATCAGTTGCAATTTTATAAATTTCTAAACTCTCATGTATGCCACTCGACTTGGCAAACTTAATATTAATCAGGTCGCAGGAATTGGAGTTTATTAGCTTTCTTGCATCATGATGATTGTAACAACTTTCATCTACCATGATCTTGATCGAGGTCTTTTTTCTTAATTCAGGCAGATAATCATCATAATAGGTACGCATGGGTTGTTCACAAAATTCGATGTCAAACTTGCTCAACTCATTTAAACAATAGCTTGCTTCATCAAATGTCCAACCTTGATTGGCATCAATGCGTATGACCATGGCACTACCTACAGCCTCTCGTATTTTTCGTATTCTTTCTATATCTGTTGCAGGTTTCTTGCCAAGTTTTATCTTTAAAATGCTTACTCCTTGCTGTTTATATTTAATAGCTAGCAAAGCCATTTCATCTGCGCTGCCAATTCCTATGGTCATGTCTGTCTCAATAGGTTTCTTTAATCCGCCCAGATATTTATAAAGTGGTTGATCCTGATTTTTTGCTGCAAGGTCATAGAGTGCCATATCAAATGCACTTTTGATAGTGGGGTTGTATGCTGCGTAATTATGGAGATCTTGAAGGCGAGCAGGAATATCATGGGCATCTTTCCCTTTCCAAATTCTTGCAAAATCTTTGGCCATAGCCAGACAAGTTTCCTGAGTTTCGCCAACAATCATTGGAAAGGCAGAACATTCTCCAACGCCATAAAGATTAGTATCGGTATGAACACGAATGAATACATTCTGAGCACAATCCATTGTTCCAGTTGCAATTACAAAAGGCTCCATCGGAATACTAAATCTGTATATATCTATGTGGGTAATTTTCATAGCGAAATTTAGTACTTTATGTCTGATCAGGGAAATTAATTCTATAAACCAAGGCACAAATAACAATACACATGAAGTATTGTGCCCAATAGGAAAGGGTAAATGATTATTTTTGCATTTAAATAGAATTAAATGTCAAATAGATTAAAAAATCAGACATCCCCCTATCTTCTGCAACATGCGAACAATCCTGTTGATTGGTTTCCATGGGGTGAAGAAGCTTTATCAAAAGCTAAAAATGAAAATAAGCTTATTTTAGTGAGTATCGGGTATTCTGCTTGTCACTGGTGTCATGTTATGGAGCATGAAAGCTTTGAAGACCAAGACGTGGCCGATATTATGAACAGTTTTTTTGTTTGTATTAAGATAGATCGTGAGGTTCGCCCCGATATTGATCAGATTTATATGGATGCGGTTCAATTAATGACTGGCAGTGGTGGCTGGCCATTGAATTGTTTTTGTTTACCTGATCAGCGTCCAATTTACGGAGGCACCTATTTCAAAAAGGAAGATTGGAAAAGTTTATTGAGAAATCTAGCCGACTATTGGCAAAAAAAACCTGATGAAGCAGTTGCTTATGCTGTAAGGCTAACTGAAGGAATTAATACGAGTGAACTTCTTGTCAAAATCGCAGAAGAAGTTGAATATTCTAAAGCAGATGTTCTAGCTATTTTTGATACATGGAAGCGTTCTTTTGACCTGGTAGAAGGCGGATATAATCGTATCCCCAAATTCCCGCTCCCCAACAACTGGCAATTTATGCTACGCTATGCACATTTAATGGATGATGATGTGGCACATACCGCTAGTCGTGTTACCTTACAAAAAATGGCATTTGGCGGAATTTATGATCAGATAGGGGGTGGTTTTGCTCGGTATTCAGTTGATGGAAGATGGCATATTCCTCATTTTGAGAAAATGTTGTACGACAATGCTCAACTCGTATCGCTTTATGCTGAAGCATTTCAATATACGCCTGACCCAATTTATAAGCATGTTGTTTTTGAATGTTTAGAATTTATTGAAAGAGAAATGACCGCTGCAAATGGTGGTTTTTATTCTGCCATTGATGCCGATAGTGAAGGTGTAGAAGGTAAATTTTATTCTTTTACGAAGGATGAAATAAAAACAATTTTAGGAGATGACGAAGCGCTGTTCAGTATTTTCTACCAAGTAACCGATGAAGGAAATTGGGTTGAAGAGGGCACTAATGTTTTTAACCGGAAATTTGAAAATGCCGACTTAGCACTGCAATTAGGTATTTCAGTTGCTGAATTAGAAAGCAAGATTACTCTCGCTAAGTCTAAGCTCCTTCATGCTCGTTCTTCGCGTATCCGCCCTGGTTTGGATAATAAAATTCTTGCATCCTGGAATGGGATGATGTTGAAAGCTTACTCAGATGCTTACCGAGTTTTTGGCGATTCTAAATTTCTTGCAATTGCAAAAGCAAGTGCTGATTTTATTTGTAAAAAGCTAATCAATTCGAATGAACTGACACGAGTTTATAATGCAAATATGGATCAAAAAGATGATTCAGTAGCCTTTCTTGATGATTATGCATTTGTTATTGATGGCTTGATCGGCCTTTATGAAGCATGTTTTGATGAATCGTATCTTCAAATTGCAAAACAGCTTACCGAATATGCGATTTCAGAATTTTATGATGAAAAAAGTGGCATGTTCTTTTATACCGCGAGGTCAGGTGAGCAGTTAATTGCTAGAAAACAGGAAATAATTGACAATGTAATACCATCTTCTAATTCAATGATGGCTCATAACCTGTTTAAAATGGGCCATTTTTATGATCAAAAGGAGTATTTAACTATTTCAAGACAGATGTTGCGAAATGTACACCCTCAAATCAAAACCTATGGATCTGGTTATTCTAACTGGGCATCCTTATTATTATACCATGTTTTTGGAGTATATGAAATTGCTATAACTGGAATTGCTGCTGAAGAAAAAAGAATAGAATTAGAAAAATATTATATTCCTAACAAAATACTTTTGGGAGGTTCTTCAGGAACATTACCTTTGCTTAAAGATAAATGGGCCTCAGAAACAAAAATCTATGTGTGCCAAAACAAAACATGTTTATTACCTGTAATTGAGGTGATTGACGCAATTAAACAAATCGATAACCCAAGTACAACGCCGGGAGCTAGTGAAAAAGAATCCTAGCCTGTCAATTACTTAATTTTTTAAAAATGACAATTCAATTAAACAGCGTTGTAGCGCTAACGTACGATCTTTACACGAAAGAAAATGATCAAGAAGTATTTGTAGAAAAAGCAGATGAACAAAATCCATTAGTTTTTTTATTTGGAGTTGGAATGATGCTTCCAAAATTTGAAGAAAATTTGGCTGGTTTGAACATTGGTGATGCCTATGATTTTCATCTTAAGGCAGAGGATGCATATGGGGTGAAAGATGAAACTAGAATTACTGATCTTCCTAAAGAGATGTTTGGTGATATGGAAATTCCAGAGATCGGTTCTATTTTGCCTTTGCAGGATGATCAGGGTCATCAATTTAGTGCAAGAGTGAAAGAAATAACAGAATCTGCTGTAATTGTAGATTTAAATCATCCTATGGCTGGTCAGGATCTGCATTTTATTGGAAAAATTATTTCAGTTCGCCCGGCAACTGATGATGAACTTGCTCATGGTCATGCTCATGGTGCTGATGGTCATGAATCACATTAAACCAGAATGTTTTTAAAAAAAAGGGTATTGATTATTTCAATACCCTTTTTTGTTTTAAAGAAAATTTTACCTCTTTAATCGTATTAAATAGCTGATTTCAAAAAAAATATAAAAAATCATCTTCTCTTCATCTTGGCCAAATAATTTTAAATAAAAAATAAACAACATGAAGAAAAATCCACTAATCAAAAGTGCT
Organism: Sphingobacteriaceae bacterium; assembly: GCA_947479815.1. Taxonomy (GTDB): domain Bacteria; phylum Bacteroidota; class Bacteroidia; order Sphingobacteriales; family Sphingobacteriaceae; genus Daejeonella. Next base: position 27,175 of record CANKAT010000002.1, on the reverse strand, counting down.
TTACTTGTATTAAGTTTAGCCTTATTGAGCCTAGGCTCTTGTAAAAAAGACAACATTTCATTAGACAATGAACTTGCATTTGTAAAACTTGAAGCCATAACTATTGCTAGTACATCCGCAATTTCTGGTTTTGGGAATACATCCGACAGTTTGTATGCAATGGAAGCTTGCAAAAAGGGGAATAAGAAAACTGCTATTGAATTATCTGCCCTTTCTGCCACTATTACAACTTACCTTAATGCCAACTATTCTGGCAATACTTTTCAAAAGGCATTTAAGATTGCAAATGAAACAACTTCTGCAGTTGAGAGTTTTGTAGTGATTATTCAGTTTAATGCTAAGCCTGTGGCATTGAAGTTTGATGCAGCTGGAGTATTTGTGAAGGTACTGGAGCAGAGAGAAGGCCGTAATATGAAAGGTAAGGAGGGTTGGCATGCCGGTGGTTGTTTTGATCATAGAGATGGAAAGCAACGCGATACTATTGCAGTAAGTGCTATTCCTGCATTGATTAAGACCTATATGGCTACTACTTATTCAGCAGATACGATAGTTCATGCTTTTGTGAATAAGGATCAAAGTATTGTAGTAATCAGTAAAAATGTAACTTATTTTGCGACTGCATTTAGCGCTACGAATAGTTTCATTAAGCGAACTGATTTACCAGCTTCGCCTGCAAAAGGAAGATCAATTGAAGCATCTGCATTACCTGCTGTTTCAACAACTTACTTGAGCACTACCTATCCTAATTATGTTTTCAAGAAAGCTTTTGAATTAAAAACAAATAGCGCAATCAAGGGATATCTGGTATTAATTGATGCCAACCTGACTAAATACGCTATCCATTTTGATACTAGCGGACAATTTGTAAAAGCGGTTACAATCAGATAAGTAGCTAATATTTAATTTTCAAAGCAGCTTCCTTTAGGGGAGCTGCTTTTTTATTTACTAGTATTTCAGCTTTTGAATGGTCTCTAAAATCATATTCTGTATGCATTTACCTCATAAATATTTGTTTAATTATATAAATTGCATGTTCTGATCTGAATTTAAATTTTCAGATTCTGAAACATATTAGCTAATAGTATTATCCTGCAAACAAATATTTAGTATTAATGAACAAACAAATTCTTTTTTTTCTCTTTATTCTAATCTCATTTACTGCAACTAGTCAGGTACCTACAAACAGTATTTCTATTATACCTCAACCGGTTCATATTTTGAAAGGAAATGGTCATTTCACCTTTCCAAAAGAAATTTTGATTCATGCACCCGATTCGCCAGAGCTTTTTAAAACCATTTCAATTCTTAGTGAAAGATTATCCTTACCAACCGGTTATCAGGTAAGTTCTGCAAATAGTTCAAATGGTGCAACATTAAAATTGTTGTTGAATGATAGTTATGATAGTCAACTGGGAAAAGAGGGCTATACGCTTTCGGTTACTCATACAGGCATTAAAATAAAGGCCAATGAACCTGCTGGCTTATTTTATGGCGTTCAAACATTACTTCAACTACTTCCAAGCCAAATTGAAAGCAAGGTGCTAGTCAAAAATATTAATTGGGTAGTTCCAATTGTTGAAATTCAAGATTTTCCTAAACTGGGTTGGCGGGGTTTAATGTTTGATGTTGCAAGACATTTTTTTACTAAAGATGAAGTGAAACAATACATCGATGCCATGTCAAAGTACAAGTATAATGTATTGCATTTGCACCTTACCGATGATGAAGGCTGGCGAATTGAAATAAAAGGGTATCCTAAATTAACCGAAATTGGCGCATGGAATGTAAAAAGAGAAGGTGAATTTGGCGACTTTATTCCTCCATCAGCAAATGAGCCACGCAACTATGGCGGTTTTTATACTCAGGAAGATATCAAGGAATTGGTGCGTTATGCTAAAGATCGATTTATAGAAATAATGCCCGAAGTTGATGTTCCTGGGCATAGCCTTGCAGCAATTGCTTCATATCCTGAGTTGTCATGTACTCCAGATGCCGTCAATTATAAGGTTAGATCGGGCGAGAAGATCATGGATTGGTCTGGAGGGGCGCCACCAAAAGCTTTATTGGATAATACACTTTGCCCCGCAAATGAACTCGCTTATAGTTTTATGGATACAGTAATTACTCAACTGGCAGAACTTTTTCCATTTGAGTACATTCATCTAGGTGGCGATGAGGCTCCGATTAATTTCTGGCAAAAAAATGAACAAATCAAAGCATTGATGGCTCGAGAAGGCATTAAAAATATTACTGAAGTTCAAGGTTATTTTACTAGAAGAGTTGAAAAGATTGTAGAATCTAAAGGGAAAAAAATGATGGCCTGGGATGAGGTGTTAGAAGGAGGGGTGAGCCCTACAACCGCTGTTATGAGTTGGCGTGGAATGAAATATGGCATTGAAGCTGCCCTGAATAAACACGAAGTTGTCATGAGCCCTACTACTTATGCCTACCTCGATTATATGCAGTCTGATGTTATTTCAGAGCCAAGGGTGTATGCCTCACTTCGTTTAAATAAGTCATACGAATTTGAACCTGTTCCAGAAGGCGTAGATCCGCAGTATATTAAAGGGGCGCAGGCTAATTTATGGACCGAACAGGTATATACAATCCGGCAGGCTGAATACATGACTTGGCCCAGAGCATTTGCAATCGCAGAATCGGTTTGGTCGCCAAAGGATAAGAAGAACTGGTCTGAATTCTTTTCAAGGGTAGAAGAACACTTTAAACGGTTTGATTTTTCTGAAACAAAATATTCTCCAGCCGTTTATGATCCAATAGTTAAGGTGGGTAAAACATTCGATAATAAACTCACTATTGATCTTAGTTTAGAAGTAGAAGGACTAGATATTTATTACAGTTTTGATAATTCTTTCCCAGATAGATTTTATCCTAAGTATATGGGTACATTAACTGCGCCTATAGATGCGAAGCAACTAAAGTTGATTACTTATAAAGATAAATTACCTGTTGGAAGGATGTTGACTATGCCTATCGCAGATTTAAAAAGGCGCGCAAGATTGTAATTTTTTGAAATGAAAAAGCCGATGAATTAAACAATTTACCGGCTTTTTTAGGAGTGTCTTAAATCTGATTTAAGCTAAAGAATAGAGTTCCTCGCGTTGTTGCTTTACAGCATCACTCGTAATGTATTCATCGTAAGTCATCAGTTTATCAATAATTCCACTCGGAGTTAACTCAATAATGCGGTTTGCAACAGTTTCAGTCAATTCATGATCTCTTGATGTGAATAAGATTACCCCTTTAAAATCTTTCATTCCATTGTTTAAAGCGGTGATTGATTCCAAATCTAAGTGGTTAGTAGGTTCATCAAACATCAAAAGATTGGCTTGCTGAAGCATCATTCGCGAAAACATACATCTCATTTTTTCGCCACCCGAAAGCACAGAAGATTGTTTTAAAACCTCTTCGCCAGAAAATAACATCCGGCCTAAAAAGCCTCTAATAAACTGCTCGTCCTTATCACCTTCTGAATAATCCCGTAACCAATCAATCAGGTTAGTTTCTTTGGTTGTAAAATAGTTTGAATTGTCATTAGGGATATCTGCAATATTTATAGTCACACCCCATTTAAATGAACCTTTATAGTCAGAATCTCTGCCACTCAAAATATCATAAAATGCAGAAGTAGCTAAACTATTTTCAGATAGAATGGCTATTTTATCTCCTTTATTAACCATTAGATTAATACCAGAAAATAATACCTCACCATTTAATTCTTTCTTTAAATTTTCTATTTGAAGAATTTGATCACCTGCTTCTCTACCCTGATGATTAAAGATGATTCCTGGATATTTACGATTGGATGGTTTAATCTCATCGATATTAATTTTATCTAATGCCTTTTTACGACTAGTTGCTTGCTTAGACTTGGATGCGTTAGCACTAAATCGACGGATAAATTCCTGCAGTTCTTTGACTCTTTCTTCTGTCTTTTTATTCTGATCAGAGCGTTGCTTCAGCGCCAGCTGACTGGATTCATACCAGAACGTATAATTTCCGGTATAGATATTCATTTTACTGAAATCAATATCCACCACATGGGTACAAACTGTATCTAAAAAGTGCCTATCGTGCGAAACTACAAGAATAATTCCCTCATAGGAAGCTAGGAAATCTTCGAGCCAAGCTATAGTTTGAATATCCAAATCATTGGTAGGCTCATCAAGCAGTAAAATATCTGGTTTCCCAAATAAAGCCTGAGCTAATAAAACCCTCACTTTTTGGTTACCATCTAGATCTTTAAGTAAATTATAATGAAATTCTTCTTTAATACCCAAATTGCTAAGCATGGTTGCTGCGTTATTTTCAGCATTCCATCCATCCATTTCTGCAAAAATATTTTCTAATTCACCTGCTCGTTCGCCATCCTTCTCTGAAAAATCTTCTTTAGCATAAAGGGCATCTTTTTCTTTCATGATGCTATACAATTCTTTATGTCCTATCATTACCGTTTCAATCACAGTAAATTCATCAAACGCATAGTGATTTTGAGTTAAAACCGCCATTCTTTCACCTGGAGTAAATGAAACAGAGCCACTTGAGGGGTCGATCTCTTTAGATAGTATTTTAAGAAAGGTTGATTTGCCGGCTCCATTTGCTCCGATAATGCCATAGCAATTTCCCGGAGTGAATTTTAAGTTTACTTCTTCAAAGAGAGTTCGCTTGCCGTAACGTAAAGAAAGATTTGATACTGTAATCATGAATAGTTGATAAAGTGCAAAGGTACGGATTTTCAGTGGTATATGAAATTTAAGCGGCCTTATTGTCCTTTAATTTACGTTTTCATGGTATTAATCACCCTTGTTTTGATTTTATTTATAGGTCTAGGTTATTATGATTTTGATCTGATTTTTTAATCGTTCTGCTTTAAGAACGTTCACATTTCATTTATAATTGGGATTATCCTCTCAACGATTGGGAATGGAATTATTTTTTTTATTCACAAAGCATCTCCACTATTGTGCAGTTATTTAAATAATATGCTTCTTTGTACAAATGAATAGGATCAAAGATGAATTGTTTAAACATTGCCTACACTATGTAGAGGAATGTATAAATACCGCTCAACTTGCCATTGAAGATGCCCAATCTTCTGCTAATGATGATACCAAGAGTAGTGCAGGGGATAAGTTCGAAACCGGTAGGGAAATGATGCAGCAGGAAATTGACAGGAACAGGAAACAGTTGGAGGAAGCAAAAAAAATGAGTCTTGCTCTAGAACAGATCGAAAATTATCAGGTTTCAGAAATAGTTCATTCCGGAAGCTTGGTCATCACAAATTTTGGTAAGTTTTATATCAGTATAAGTCGGGGTCAGATACAAGTAGATGGAATTAATTATTTTGCAATCTCTGCCATTTCACCTATCGGATTGAAACTAATGAGACAGAAAGTAGGATACGAATTTGATTTCAATGGTAAGCCATTTGTAATAGAATCTATTTTTTGATTCTTTAAAATAATTTCAATCTTTTGCCTTCAGCTTTTTCTCAACAACATTTTTGTTCATCCAATTTACAATCTCTTTAGTCAATGCAATGCGTCTATTTGAAAAGGCGTGATCAGTATTCCAGATTTTATATTGAAAAGTTTTACTTTTATTATAATTGGTAAAGGTTGAATTATTCATATGTTCATCTATTACCATTATCGGTTTCTTTGAAATTGCGATCATCTTCTCGATATTATATTGATCGATATCATTTAATATATCATTAAGGAATTGATTGGGATCACAATTATGCATTCCAAGAGTCAATAGATATTCCTTAAGGCCAATTAAATTTCCTTCTGCATTTTCGCCCTGCAAAAGTGTAAATGGATTAAAAACGGAAATGGCAAAAACTCCTTTTATTCTAGGGTCTTTTAATCCTGCAATTAAGGCAATACCTGCTCCCATGCTATGGCCAATAAAAGCAATTTTTCCGGTATCAACCTTTAGAGTCACCCTGTTTAAGCTGTCTGTCAGGTAGTCAACTACAGCACTCGCATCTTCAATAGTGTTTCTGAATTTAAACTCACCTTTGCTGCCCCAGGTACCGCGGTAATTGAAATAAATCACATTAAAACCTGCCCGTCGCATATTTTGTGCAATGTCTAGATTTCGTTCATTGCCTGGTAAACCGTGTAGAAGTACTATGGTTGGGTGTGGCCCTTGCCCATTCGCTGTGTAAGCAAAGCCATATATAGTTGAACCAGACGATTTAATTTGTAGCTCTACCTGTCTTGCAGGATACAATTCGTCAGGTTTGAAATCAGTGTATAAGTAATCAATATTACTTGTTTCAGACTTAGAGGAATCTGATTTACATGAAGAAAAGAAGGAGAATGTTAGCAGAAGAAAAAATAGTGAATGAATAACTTTCATAGTAGGTGCAGGAAAATTAAGGACATAAAAAAGGGCCTAAATTTAAAACTTAGGCCCTTCAATATAGTTATAATTTTTATTGCACTTTAAAATCAATTTGAGTTTCTGCCCACATTAGTGAAACTTTTCCATTCTTGGCAATTTCAAAGGTCATCATCTCAGTAAATTGCTTCGATTTGCCAGATTTTACACCTATGCGTAAAGCATCTTCACTTTCTTTATAAACAGTTCCCCATTGCTTCCAGGTTTTGTTAAAAATAATAGTCCATTCTTTTTCGCCTGGAATAGAATATATGCTATATTTTCCGGCCAAAAGTTTTTGACCATCGATACTTACATCTTTACTTGTTTCAAACACTGTTGCTTCATTAGCACCTGTTCTCCAAACTTTTCCGGCTGGGACAAGTTCATTCATAGATCTGCCTTTTATTGAAGGTCGACTATAGTCAATTGAAATTTGGGCACCAGATCCTAAAGTTTGGGATACTATTGCCGGTGGACTTGCTCTTTTGCTTTTATCTTGCTGAGCAGATGCATTTAAAGTGGTGAATAACCCAACGATTAGAGTTAATAGTACTATTTTTTTCATATTTTTTTTTTCTAGTGATCTAATATAATGGTTTAACTCAGGTTAAATTTAGTTTAGAAAGGATTTAAAAACTTTTTACAATACTATTATGAAGTGTTTTGGTATTCCAATAGCCACTTGCAATGATCCTTCGGATAGTAAATAGTGGATCGTTTTCATCTCTCTTTCCTGAAAGAATAAATGCTGAGGCAAATCCTCGTTTCTTTAATTCAGGAATTGCCTCTTTGTTCCACAAGCCAAATGGGTATGCAAAATACTTGACATCCTTAGCCGTGATCTCTTTTAGCGTTTTGGTTGGTTTTTCAATCTGTGTAAGCCAATCATCACCCTGGTATTTTTTAACATTCTGATGGTCATACGTATGAGAACCAATAACATGCCCTGCTTCAGATAATTCTTTAACCTGTGCTTTGCTCATGTAATTTGGCTTCCCTAGTGAAACGGTCATGATATAAAATACAGCCTTAAAACCATATTTTTTCATCTCTGGGATAGCTGCAGTATATTGGTCAAGTTTGGTGTCATCAAAAGTAAGCATAATCGGCTTTTTAGGCAATTTAGTTCCATAGGCTAAGTAGCTATATAATTGGTCAGGTAAAATGGTGTGATAACCACTATCTGCGAGCATTTTCATTTGAGATTTAAATTCGGCAATGGGTACGATATAATCTTTCCCCATTTTCCCATCAGATGCTGTCCAGTTTCTTATCTGGTGGTAACAAAGAATTGGTACCTGAGGCCGAGCCAGAATCTCGGCAGCGCTGGCTATTTTCCCTGAATTACCAGTATGCTTTTCATCATCTTTACTTTCAGTAGTACCAGTATTTAATTGTTCTACAGAAGTGCTATCTGTGGTTTCAGATGCTTTGGCTGACGAATTTTGCTGGCATGAACTCAGGTAAATTGTGATGATCACTAAAAGGGGTAGAATAATTTTTGTTTTCATGGTATGGTAGAAAATTCGAATTTGTAGAATATGTTTTACGAAAATAAGGAAAATTGGCTCATCCTAATCTCTAGATTGAATTAATTTATTGTTGATTGGTATGAATAAATTGATTGCTAATAATTGCATTACCTTTGCGGTTTAAATGGCTAAATGATAGAGAAGGTATTAAAGAATTTAAAAATTGCATCACTCAATGAGATGCAGCGTGTTGCGATCGATTCTGCTAGCAATACCGATACTGTAATTTTGTCGCCTACGGGTTCTGGCAAAACAATTGCTTTTTTAATACCTGTATTAAGTCGGTTAGATCATGCTAAGCCAGGTATTCAGGCAATGATTTTAGTTCCTTCAAGAGAATTGGCTCTGCAAATTGAACAGGTTTTTAAAGCCATGGGTACCGGATTCAAGGTCAATTGTTTTTATGGAGGACATCCGGTAAAAACAGAAAGAAATAATTTAATTGAGGCACCAGCTGTTTTAATTGGTACACCCGGACGAATTGCCTATCATATTCGACACGAGAACTTTAATCCTAATGCTATTCATACCATCGTTCTCGATGAGTTTGATAAGGCCTTAGAATTTGGTTTTGAAGAAGATATGGCCTTTATTATCAGTCGTTTGAAAAATGTAGGACGTAGAATTCTTACCTCTGCAACAAAAATGACCGAGATACCCTCATTTACCGGTTTAGTTAAGTCGGCTGAAGTAAACTTTCTTAGCGATTCCAATAGCTTGCCTGATCTAGTCATCAAATCTGTAGTTTCTGATGCAGCCGACAAACTGGAAGCTTTATTTTCATTGATCTGTAAAATTGGAAACCGATCTACACTGGTTTTCTGTAACCATCGTGAAGCAGTTGACCGCATAAGTGCTTTATTATGGAATATGGGCCTTGATCATGGGGTTTTTCATGGTGGCATGGAGCAAGAAGACCGTGAAAAGGCTTTATTGAAATTCAGAAATGGTAGCTATCGATTTTTGATAACTACAGATCTAGCTTCGCGTGGTTTGGATATTCCAGAAATTGAATTTGTTGTTCACTATCAGCTGCCACATAATGAAGAAGCTTTTTTGCATAGAAATGGGCGTACTGCCAGAATGCATTCTAGCGGAACAGCCTATGTTATTCTTACTGAAGATGAAAAGCCTTCATTTTTAAAAGATAAAACGGTGATTGAAGTTTTACCTGAAAAGGATCTTGTTCCTGAGAATACCTCTTGGGCCACTCTTTATTTAGGAGCCGGTCGAAAAGATAAGATCAATAAGATTGATATTGTTGGCCTGTTAATGAAAAAAGGAAAACTAGAAAAGGATGAATTAGGTTTGATAGAAGTTCAGGATTATGCTTCCTATGCTGGCGTGAGCCGTAAAAAGATCGCCAACATTGTAAAACTTCTAAAAAACGAAAAAATAAAGAATAAGAAAATCAAAATAGAAATCTCTCGGTAAAATTATGAGCAATAACGACATCATGAAAAAGCTTCGTGTAGCCCTTAAGCTAAACGATCAGGAAATTGTAGACATTCTAAAACTAGTAGATTTTTCAATTACTAAAGCTGAATTGGGAGCTATTTTCCGCAATAAAGAACATGAAAACTTTAAGCCTTGTGGTGATCAGATTCTGCGAAATTTTTTAAATGGTCTGATCATTTATAAACGAGGCCCTAAACCCGAGTAGTCTTTTTTTATGCTATTTTCCCAACATTGGGAAAAGCCTTTTGATATCCGCTTCGGTAGGTCGACTGCCATATTCGCATATTTCAAAGGCTTCTGTGTAGTTTACTTGTTCTGCTTTTTCTGCGCCATACCATTTTTGAAGGCTAGCTTTAACTTCTGCCGAGATTGATCCTGTTCTTTGTTTCTTCAGCCATACTATTCTTTCTGCAGGGTCAATGGGTGCCTTCTCCAGATTGCCGCCAATCCAAGGCAGCCACTCATAAAACTGCGATTTATGAGCATCAAGACCATATATTTTTTTATCAATGACTGAAGTAATGTCTACTGCAATGTCAGGCTGAAACGGATTAGGCTTTTTGAAATTATCCTGAAAATAAAGAAATACAGGATTTTTACGCAATGGGGGAGTATCAGATGCAACGTTGGGTACTCCAACCATAAATGCAGCATCCTGAACTAAAACACCTGTGTATCGATGATCAGGATGGTAGTCATTGGGTCTTGGGGCAATCACTATGTCTGCATTCCATTCTCTTATTCTCCGTATAATTTCAAATCGGATGGCCAGAGTTGGCAATAGTTCTCCATCATGATTGTCGAGCACTTCATAGCTTACTCCTACGCGTCTTGCAACTTCTTTGGTTTCTTCAAGCCTTCTTTTGGCCAGCATTCCGCCGCCTTCATTCATATGCCCAGCATCGCCATTGGTTACTGAAAGGAATTTAACGTGATGACCCATGGCAATAAAAAGAGCTGCAGTACCGCCGCTTTTAATGTCACAGTCATCAGGATGTGCACCTATCATAATGATTTGAAGCGGTTTTTCTCGTGCATTTAATAGACTTAGGCAACAGGTGAATAAGAAGATAAGTATTGCTTGAACTTTCATTTGCTTTGTGTTTAGATTCCCTAAATGAAGATAAGTATTAATTCTATAGTTGAGTATTTTAGCAAGCAAAAGTCGTTTTGTTTTGTTCTATAATCATCAAATTATTTTCAATTTTTCATTGAGATTTTTGCATTGAAAAAGGTTTTATTACCTTCCAAACAAATAAAAATCTAAATCCTGATTTTATGGCCTTCCTGACACCAAAGTATTTTAAAGGAACATCACTGCAGATAGGCTTATATGCTGCTGTGACTGTATTTCTTACCTATACTATGGTTTTTGGATTCAGAAAATCATTTACAGTTGCAACTTTTGACGGGATTACCGTAGCTGGATATAGTTATAAAACTATTCTGGTCATCTGCCAGATGTTAGGATATATGCTTGCCAAATTTTATGGTATTAAATATATATCTGAGCTAAAACGTCATGGAAGAGGGCAAATCATCATGCTTCTTACTGTTATTGCCTGGTTAAGTTGGTTATTTTTTGCGCTTGTACCAGCACCCTATAATATCGTATTTCTATTTATCAATGGTTTTCCTTTAGGGATGCTTTGGGGTGTGGTTTTTTCTTATGTAGAAGGCAGGCGTAGTACTGACTTTATTGGAGCAACCCTTGCAGTGAGTTTTATATTTGCCTCAGGCTTTGTAAAAACCGTAGGTGCCTGGCTGATGTTGAATTTTGGCATTACAGAATTTTGGGTTCCGTTTTATACAGGATTGGTTTTTGCCGCTCCGCTCTTACTCTTTGTTTATTTAATAGAAAAAATTCCATCTCCCGATGATAAGGATATTGCATACCGTATGGCTCGGGTTCCAATGCTTGGGCAAGACCGGAAAAATTTTATTCGGATTTTTCTTCCTGGTTTGATTGCTTGTATCCTGATTTATGCTTTTGCAACCATTTTTAGAGATATGCGAGATAATTTCAGTGCTGAAATGTGGAAGGAAATGGGGTTTTTTGATAAACCTGAACTTTTTGCAACAACTGAGACTCCCATAACGATTATTATTCTCCTGCTTATTGGAAGTATGGTCTTGATAAAGGATAGTTTTAAAGCCTTGATGCTTTCACATTTTTTTATCGGATTGGGATTTAGTATTGCAGGACTTTCTTCCTATCTTTTTATCAATCAAAATATGCCTCCTATTTGGTGGATGACCCTGGTAGGTTTAGGATTGTATATGGTGTATATACCCTTTAATTCAGTATTTTTTGATCGTTTAATCGCAGCTTTCAAGCATACAGGCAATGTTGGATTTTTAATTTATCTGGCCGATTCTTTTGGTTATGTAGGGAGTGTTGGTGTGATGCTGAGCAAGGAAATTTTTAAAGTTCAATTGAATTGGGTAACCTTCTTCTCGAATAGCGTAATTTGGCTTTCGCTTGCAGGGCTTGCATTAACAATTTTTTCTTCAGTTTATTTTTACGCTAAGTATAGAACTTTAGTACTAAAATAATCTGAACTTTGTTTTTTTAGATTTATGAATTGCTTTTAATAGAAATGGGAACAGAAATTAATGAAACGGTTTTAAGTGAATATGGATTTAAGCCAGCTGAGGTTGTATTGAAATCATTTGGAACTGGCCATATCAATTCAACCTTTTTGCTTACTCAAAATAATACTGGCGAGCAGTTTATATTACAAAGTATAAACATCAATGTTTTTAAAAAGCCTGATATCATTGCTCAAAATGTTAAGCTGGTAGCAGATTTCCTGGCAGAGCATTATCCCGAATATCTATTTGTAAAAGCTATCCCAACTATAAATGGCGAGGAAATGGCTGTTGTAGAAGGGGTATACTGGCGATTAACAAATTTTATAAGTAATTCGATATCCTTTGATGCCTTAAGTGATCCTAGGCAGGCATATGAAGCTGCCTTGCAATTTGGAAGGCTTAATAAGCTGCTTTCTGCTTTTGATGCTTCACAATTAAAAGAAACCATTCCTGGTTTTCATGACTTGGGCTTACGTTATAAGCAGTTTACTGATGCATTGGAAGTGGCCTCAGAAGAAATAAAACAAAAGGCAGCGAATGAAATCAATACAGCCTTGCATTACGGCTTTATCCTTGACTATTTCAATTCATTTAAGAATTCGACTGAATTTCCGGATAGGGCAATGCACCATGATACCAAGATTAGCAATATGTTATTTGATAAAGATAGCATGAAGGGTATTTGCGTAATTGATCTTGACACCTTAATGGCTGGTAAATTTATTTCTGATCTGGGTGATATGATGCGAACCTACCTTTGCGCTTTCTCTGAAAATGAACCCGATATTAGCAAGATTACGATCCGTATTGAATATTTCGAGGCAATTGTAAATGGGTATTTGCATGAAATGGGCGCGATCTTAAGCTCGGTTGAAAAAGAACTGATACTCTTTTCGGCGAAATACCTGATTTATATGCAGGCAATCAGATTTTTAACCGACTATCTTAATGGAAATATTTATTATCCAATTGCTTATGCCGAGCAAAATCTCGACCGCACTAAAAATCAATTCAAATTGTTGAATGAGTTATATGAAAACGAGAAAATATTAATTGATATCGTAAATAAATGTTTGAATGAACACAAATACCAGAGCTAAAGTGCTGATTGTTTGGCGTCCTAAAAAACAAGTCTGATCCCATTTATGCTTCAATTAATTTTTTTCTTTAATTATTTTTGAAATTTATATGTTTATTTATTCCGAATTATTTCACTAAATTGCAGTAACACTAAACTAATTAACAACTAAACTATTAATTAATGGAAACCGGTACAGTAAAATTCTTCAACGAGTCCAAAGGATTCGGATTTATTACCCAAGAGGATGGCAAAGAAATTTTCGTTCATGTAAGTGGACTAAAGCAGGATATAAGACAAAATGATAAAGTTGAGTTTGAAGTTGAAGAAGGCAAGAAAGGCCTTAGTGCAGTAAACGTCAGACTTGCTTAATTTATTTTAAAAACATTACATCCTAAATTAAAAAATCCCTGCTGATGGTATCAGCAGGGATTTTTTGTTAGTTGCCTTTTTTTGAGTTCATTCAGCGTTTATTCTTCTATTTTCTCATTATTTAAAAATACAAACTGATTATCGAATACATCCAGTTTGATTTTACTATCCTTGTCAATTTTTCCTGAAAGGATTTCTTTTGACAACTCATTCAAAATTCGTTTTTGGATAACTCGTTTCAAGGGGCGAGCACCAAATTGCGGATCATATCCTAATTGAGACAACCAATCTAATGCTTCCTCACTGGCCTCAATCTCTATTCCCATTTCAGAAAGAGTGGTTTGTACACCTTTAAATTGAAGTGATACAATATCCCTAAGCTCGTCGCGGTTCAATGGAGTGAACATGATTAATTCATCGATCCTGTTTAAAAATTCAGGACGTATGGTTTGCTTCAACAGTTCAAATAATTCGCCTTTGGTTTTGGCAACCACTTGGTCTCTATTCAGATCAGTCAAGTCTTTAAAATTATCCTGAATGAGGTGTGAACCAATATTAGAGGTCATGATAATGATTGTATTCTTAAAATCAACCAGTCGACCTTTGTTATCAGTTAATCGTCCATCATCCAAAACCTGTAGTAAAATATTGAATACATCTGGATGTGCTTTTTCGATCTCATCGAGTAGAATTACGGAATAGGGCTTTCTTCGCACTGCTTCAGTAAGCTGTCCCCCTTCATCATAACCCACGTATCCCGGAGGCGCACCAATCAGTCTTGATACTGCATGGCGTTCCTGATATTCACTCATATCAATCCGGATCATGGCGTGTTCATCATTAAATAGATATTCTGCCAGTGCCTTAGCAAGTTCAGTTTTACCTACGCCGGTAGTTCCAAGGAATATGAATGATCCGATAGGTTTGCGTTTATCCTGCAGGCCTGCACGTGAACGTCTTATTGCATCAGAGATAGCTTCAATTGCTTCTTCCTGTCCGGCAACACGTTTGTGAAGCTCAGTCTCCATGTACAGAAGTTTCTCGCGTTCGCTCTGTATCATTTTAGTAACAGGCACCCCTGTCCAGCGTGAAACTACTCCTGCAATGTCTTCGGCCGTCACTTCCTCTTTCAGCATTCGGTTGTCGAGCTGTGTTTCAGATAATTGTGCTTTTAATTTTTCAACCTGATCTTGTGATTCTTTGATCTTCCCATATCTTAATTCGGCAACCTTTCCATAATCACCTGCACGTTCAGCCTGATCAGCTTCCAGTTTATAGCTTTCAATTTGCTCACCTTGATTGTTAATGGCATCAACGAGGTCTTTTTCTGCTTTCCAGCGGGCTCTTAAAGAATCCCGTTCGTTCGATAGATTAGCAATATCCTCAGAAAGTTCCTTTACTTTCTTCTCATCATTTTCCCTTTTTATCGCTTCTCTTTCAATCTCTAGCTGCATGATTTTCCGATTCAGTTCATCTACAACTTCTGGTACTGAATCCATCTCTAACCTAAGTTTTGAGGCCGCTTCATCCATTAAGTCAATTGCCTTATCAGGAAGAAAACGATCAGAAATATAGCGTTGAGATAATTCTACTGCTGCAATGATTGCTTCATCTCTGATCCTTACTTTATGGTGTGTTTCATAACGTTCTTTTAAACCCCTAAGGATAGAAATTGCATCCTGCGTATTGGGTTCATCCACCATGATTTTTTGAAAACGACGTTCAAGAGCCTTGTCTTTTTCAAAGTATTTCTGGTATTCATTCAATGTGGTAGCACCTATAGCACGAAGTTCTCCACGTGCCAGAGCAGGTTTCAGAATATTAGCAGCATCCATAGCCCCTTCTCCACCGCCTGCACCTACAAGGGTATGTATCTCATCAATGAAAAGAATTATTTCGCCGTCACTTGAGGTAACTTCTTTAATAACAGCCTTTAAACGTTCCTCAAATTCACCTTTATATTTTGCTCCTGCAATCAAAGCACCCATATCAAGAGAATAAACTGTTTTGCTTTTTAAATTTTCAGGAACATCGCCCTGAATTACTCGAAAGGCAATGCCCTCAGCAATTGCAGTTTTACCTACACCAGGTTCGCCAATCAAAATGGGATTATTCTTTGTTCTGCGCGAAAGAATCTGAATTACCCTTCTTATTTCTTCATCGCGTCCAATAACCGGGTCTAATTTTCCTGATTCTGCATATTCATTTAGGTTTCGGGCATATTTATTCAGCGCATTATAGGTAGCTTCTGCATTCTGATCAGTGACCCTTGAATTTCCGCGTAATTCCAAAATCGCTTTTTTTAGGTCTGCCTCGTTCATGCCGGCATCTTTCAAAATCGTACTTACTTTATCGCCGGTGCTTAAAAGGCCTAAAAGTAGGTGCTCAACAGAAACAAATTCATCTTTAAATTCTTTTAAATAGGTCATTCCTTTTTGTAGGGCAGCATTTGCACCTGATGAAAGGTAGATTTCACTCCCGCTCACTTTTGGGAAGCTCTGTATTTGAGCGTCAATTATTTCTGTAATTCGATTGCTATTGATATTGAGCTTTTTAAATAGGTAGCTGATTACATTTTCATCAACACTTAACAGTCCTTTTAAAAGGTGTGCAGTTTCAATAGCTTGCTGCTGATTGCCGCTCGCTATTTCAGAAGCCTTTTGTACAGCTTCCTGAGCTTTGATGGTGAAGTTATTTAAATTCATAGTGCTTAACTAGGCTCAATTTAACTGCCATTTACCAAGACTTGCACACGAACTGTAATTATGTCTGTTAATTTTATTTTGCTCTGACTAATTGTCTGATATGCAATAATTTAGCCTGATATTTTGTCGGCCTTTATAAGGTGATTATTGGATGAATAGGGTTATTTAAAATCCCAAAAAATTCCTCTTAAGATAAGCGGGAGTTTTTTAATAGGTTACTATTGAAAGGTAAGAGCAGAATTATTTCTATGTTGAAAGTATAGTTTTCAAAGCCTGGGCTTCGTGATCAACAAGTTTTTGAAGAGGACCTGAAACAATCATTTTCATCATCATATTCAGATCAGCTGAAATGCTATGTGTTGCTTGTGTATTGCCTGCTCCATCATCAGTTAAGGTCCATTTTAATTCAAGTTCAAATGGTACTTCTTCAATAGGTTTTACACTAATTTCCTTGTCTTTGGTGATGGATGAAACCTTTAAAGCTAATTTGGCCATATTCTGAATAGTAAACCTAGCTTCATCTTTTGTAGATGACCAATTGTAAATAGTTTCAGGCATCAGCTGTTGATGGTTATTCAAGTCAGACAAAAACTCAAAAACCTCATTTATAGGTTTGTTAATTGATACCGTACTTTCTATAATGGTCATCGTATTAATTTAAGATTAGATGGTATTGCCCCAGGCTTCTGGATCTTCGCGCCATTTTCTTAATATTTTGATATCATCGGTTGAAACAAAATGATGTTCAGCAGCAAATTCAATTAAAGCATTGTAATTAGATAGCGTTAAGAAGCGGCATTTTGCATTTTTGAAATTTTCTTCTGCGGCATCAAATCCATAATTAAATATTCCCACAAGTCCGGCAATTTCACAACCCGCTTCTCTTAAAGCCTGAACGGCCTGTAAACTACTTTTTCCTGTTGAAATAAGATCTTCAACAACAACTACACGCTGTCCTGGCGAAAATTCTCCTTCAATCAAATTGCCTCTGCCATGTTCTTTGGCTTTGGCACGAACATAAATAAAGGGTAATCCTAATTCCTGGGCAACTAAAACACCTTGAGGGATACCTGCAGTTGCTACACCTGCAATAATTGAAGCCGATCCAAACTCTTCTTGAATTAAGGCAGAAAGTTTCTGGCGAATATAAGTACGAATTCCCGGGTGAGATAGTGTAATGCGGTTATCGCAGTAAATTGGAGATTTCCAACCCGATGCCCATGTAAAAGGATTGTTGGGTTGCAATTTAATTGCTTTAATTTGTAGCAGAAATTCGGCTACTTTCTGTTCAATTTCACTCTTATTAGTCATGGCTCAAATTTATAAAATTTATATCAACGAAGTAATTTTAATCCTGACTGAATCACTTCCTCCAGATATAGAAGATTATCAGGAACTTAAAGTCTCAGATTTTAATTTTTTTAGCTTCTATAAGCTCATCAGTAACCATCAAAGCCCTAAAACCTTTCTTATTTTAACCAAAAATTTCAAATCTGTTTTTAAAGAAATTAAGCGCTCTATGATTTTAATCAAAGCTGCCGGTGGGATAGTTAGTAATGAAACAAACAAGTATCTATTTATTTTCAGGAATGGGAAATGGGATCTTCCGAAGGGAAAAATAGAAAAGGGAGAGAATTCAAGGGTAGCTGCTATACGTGAAGTTCAGGAGGAATGTGGAATAAAGATTAAAAGTAGTAAAGATAAGGTCTGCAATACCTACCATGTATATGAGATAAATGGGGATATGGTTATTAAAAAAACGGCCTGGTACTGGATGGGAGCTAATAAACAAAAAAAACTTGTGCCACAGCTCGAAGAAGGAATTACTGATGCCCGATGGCTTTCAGCAGGAGATTTAATGTTGGTTCGTCAGAATACGTATCCCTTAATCAAAGATTTGATTAACGTAATTAAATAGGAAATTAAAGCAGATCAAATGCTTCTTTTGGAATAAACTGCTTCACATCGCCTTTGTTTCTCATAATATCACGTACAATGGTAGAGCTTATGGATGAATAACCTGGCTTGCTTACTATAAAAATACTTTCAATTTCTGGTTCAAGCGCATGATTCATTTGTGCAATCGCTTTTTCATATTCAAAATCTGAAACGGTCCGTATACCTCTGATCATGTAATTGGATTGAATCTTTTTACAGAACTCAACGGTAAGCCCCTCGTAAGTCTGTACCTCAACTTTGGGCTCGTCAGCAAAAACAGCCCTAAGCATTTCTTTTCTTTTTTCTAGGGTTAGATAAGCGGCCTTGGTGCTGTTTAAGCCTATTCCGATTACAACCTTATCAAATAAAGGCAGAGCGCGTTTTAATATGTCAACATGAGCTTTGGTAACCGGGTCAAATGATCCAGGGAAAAGAGCAATTTTCATTTGTTTATAATTTGGTTAAGATTCCCTTAAACTAAATAATGTTTGTTTGGGATAAATTAATTCAATATTGATGTTATACACTGATCTAAATCAGCTAAAATAAAGTTAACTATAAATGATGACACCTTGTTTCAATTTATAGTACATTTTTTCCAAAGAAGCTGAATGAGGAAGACCCATATTTTCTCTGTTCAAGAAAAAGTGGGTGGTTATCTAATTTTTTTAAACTTGGATGCTCTATAATCAAATAGCCCTCTGGCTGTAGCAGATCGCGGTCTAATACTTTTGCAGCAATCGTATTAAGTTGTGGAAGGTCGTAGGGAGGATCAGCAAAGATCAGATCAAATTTGTCTGTTTCCAGTTCCAGATATTTAAATACATCTGATTTAACAGGCTTAATGGTATTGAGTTCGTATTGTTTGATTAGTGAACGCAGGTAATTGATACAGCCAAAATCTCGATCTACTGAACATATTTCAGCAGCACCACGTGATGCAAATTCTAATGAAATATTTCCAGTTCCACTAAAAAGATCCAATACCTTAACATTCTCAAAATTGAACTGATTGTAAAGAATATTGAACAGCGCTTCTTTTGCTTGGTCTGTGGTCGGTCTGACAGGTAAATTAGACGGAGGATTTAAGCGAAGACCTTTTAAACGTCCACCTATTATTCGCATTGGTCAAGTGTAAGAAGGGAGAAAAATGTCTGGGCAGACACCTTGTCAAATAGTTCAGGATGCTTAATAATCAGTCTGCTGTCAGCAAATTGAATGTCTTTAAAATATTTTTCAATTCGCTGATAAAATTCATCATTCTCAATTACCTGCCCTGATAGAATAATAGCAGTATGATCAAGATCTACTTTCAAAGATTCAATGATGTTCAGGATAAAATAGTTGAACTCAATGGCATTGATGCTATCAAATAGGTTATAAAATGACAATTCAGATTGCTTAAAATAAGCGAACTGAACATGTTTTTGATGAATATCAATATAAAGTGAAGGCGCTGTATTCTGTTTAAAACTCTTGAGTATACCCTGAATGAAAGCGCTTGCCTGTCCATAAATTTTAGGGTTATGGAAAATTTTGTGGAGCGCTAGGTGTAAATCTGAATTAATCGCAATGATATTTTTGATTTTTGCAGCAGGAATGGGGTTGCAAAGAATTACAGCTTGTTGCTTAGTAATAATGAATTTTGCATATTCTTCATCATTGCCAGATTGGTAAAACTCGTCGGGAATAAATGTGAACTGGTAGCTATCAATGGATATTTTGACCTTGTTAAATGAATACTTAAATTCTTTAGTACATTCTGACAGATTTTCAATGGCTTGAATTAAATCACCCTGATCGGAAATATTAGGCAATTCATATTCCACTAGCGCTTTCAGCTCGTCTCTAACCTTGTCAATAATTGCATATTGAAATGATTCAATACCTATATGGATCAGAAGATCGCATTTAGCGGCATTTTGAGATTGAAACTCATCGTCAACTAAGTGGAGTAATTTAATCATCGATCACAAAAGTATAGTTTCTCACCTATATTTTATAAATTCTTTCTATTTGCTGCTCAATTAATTGTAAACCATTCATTTCTTTCAAGAAATATAAGGCTAAGAATTTGCAATTTGCAGCGATGAATTTCCATGATCTGATTGAACAAAATTTCGGAAATGTTCCTACCTCACAGCAAAGTGAGGTTTTTGTATTGTTGCAGAAGTTTGTGCTTTCAAGCCATGTAGATTCCTGCTTTGTACTAAAGGGCTATGCCGGTACAGGGAAAACTACACTCATTAGTGCCTTGGTAAAAGTTCTTCCACAGGTTAAGCTAAAATCGGTGTTGTTAGCACCTACCGGTCGGGCGGCCAAGGTTATCAGTAATTATTCTGGCCGCAAGGCATTTACCATCCATAAAAAAATATACCGTAAAAAGGAAGCTGCAAGTCCTGAGATGAACTTTTTGTTGGGAGATAATCTCATGGAGAATACTCTTTTTATTGTTGATGAGGCCTCCATGATTGCAGATCAGGCACATGATTATAGCAGGCATAGTCTTTTACAAGATTTGGTCAGTTATGTATATAATGGCAAAAACTGTAAGCTTATGCTGGTTGGAGATACGGCGCAACTTCCTCCCGTTGGCTCGGATACGAGTCCGGCTTTGGTAAAGGAGGTGCTTAATTCCCAATTCGGACTTGAAGTGTTCAGCTACGAATTAACCGATGTGGTTAGGCAAGAAAAGCAATCGGGCATTCTGCATAATGCTACGCAGTTGCGAGAACTTATTCGGAAAGAAAAGGAAATTTTTCCTCAGTTTAAGATCAAGGGCTATAAGGATATATTCAGAATGACCGGAGAGCGCCTGGTTGAAGGTATAAATTATGCTTATGATAAATACGGAATGGAGAATACCATTGTAATTTGCCGCTCCAATAAGAATGCAAACGCCTATAATCAGAATATACGCAATCGTATCCTTTACCGGGAGGAAGAAATAACGGGTGGTGATCATATCATGATTGTACGTAATAATTATTTCTGGCTCAAGCCTGAAGATAACAGTGGCGATTTTATTGCTAACGGAGATATTGCTAGGATCAGGAAAGTTAGAAGGGTAGAGGAGCAATACGGTTTTCGTTTTGCTGAAGTGGTCATCGAACTACTTGACTATCCAGATCAGGAGCCGCTAACCTGCAAGGTGATTTTGGACACCTTGTATTGTGAAACCCCGAGCCTTTCCAATTCAGATAGTAAGCGCTTATATGAGGCGGTTTTACAGGATTATATGCACATTGAGAATAAAAAATTGAGAATGGATGAATTAAAGAAAGATCCATATTACAATGCTTTACAAATAAAATTTGCTTTCGCAGTTACCTGTCATAAGGCACAGGGTGGGCAATGGCCTGCCGTATTTATTGATCAGGGATATCTAACCGATGAGATGCTCAATACCGAGTTTTTGAGATGGCTCTATACTGGTGTGACCCGATCATCAGCCGAATTATTTTTGGTAAATTTTAGTGATCAATTTTTTGCTGATACTACCCAAAAGTTCATTTGATAAGGCGCCTACTTTTATTTTTTAGACACTTTCGGGTCAATAAATTCCCAATCCAGTATATGAGGGTGGGTATGTTCCCGCTTTACAACGACGTTTATTTGTGAGATGACCTGCGGATTAACAGCAGAAACATCGGTAGTTTCATTTCGGTCTTTCGACAGATCGAATAATTCCCAGTTCCCATTTGGCGCCATTCTTACATTTCTTTTGACCCCTTTCCAGTTGCCAATCCTTACCGCAAGCTGACCACCATTCTCCGGATATTCAAAATACAAAAAGCCATGTTTTTGTTGATCCTGTTTCCTTCCCGTAAGTTCTGGCAGTAAGGATATTCCATCAGAATTGTTAATCTTTTTACCACTAATTTCGGATAGGGTAGCCATAATATCAAATTGACCTGAAACATGATCACTAACCGTATTCGCCTTGATTTTATTTGGCCATCTGGCAATAAAAGGAACCCGTATACCACCTTCGTATAAATCCATTTTGAGCCCGCGCAATCCCGACACACTATTAAAGAATTTAGTATCTACTCCTGCCGAAAAAGTGGCGCCATTATCACTCGAAAACATAATGATTGTATTGTCATCCAGCCCTAGTTTTTTAATTCTTGCCATAATTATTCCCACCTGGTCATCTAGGAAAGTAATCATTGCAGCGTACGTTGAAAGTGGATATTTATTTGGTGCATAACCATTTTCGCCGAAATACTGTTTTTCCTCAAAAAGTCCAATATACTTTTTCACGTATTCTTCGGGTGCTTGCAAGGCCAGGTGTGGAAGCGGATAGGGCAGGTATAAAAAGAATGGTTTGTTTTTGTTCTTGTCAAGAAAACCAAGTGCTTTCTGGGTCATTTTAGCAGGAGCATAATCTTTGCCTCTAAATTTTTCAAAATCAGCATCTGTGGCAGTTTTGGGATCTATTTTTCCATGCACGCTAAACACGTGATTATTCAAAGTATCCCATTGATCATTTTCCCAAAGATGGGTTGGATAAAAATTATGTGCCTGTTTTTGATCCAGGTATCCATAGTAATAATCAAAACCATGCTTTAGCGGGCTTCCAGTTGTTCCGGTTACGCCCATGCCCCATTTGCCAACCAATGCGGTACTATAGCCTCTTTCCTTCAGCATTCTGGCAATGGTATAGGCTCCTTCATGCAATGGCATTTGGCCACCCTCTAAACTATCTGCAAAGCCACCCAATTCATAGTTGCCTCTAATATACGAGTGGCCTGAATGTTTACCGGTCATCAGAATGCTTCTTGATGGAGCACAAACTGGGGCTCCGCTGTAATGCTGAGTAAAGCGCATGCCCTCTTTTGCCATGCGGTCAAGATTCGGGGTTTTTATCTTTGTTTGACCGTAACTTCCTAACTCACCATAACCCAAATCATCTGCATAGATGTAAATAATATTGGGTTTTGGCTTTACTTGCTGCCCCATTGAAAGAAACGGGATCATGAAGAAGAAAAAGAAGTTTCCACTTAAACTGATCCAATTTTTGCGATGGTAAACACTTGCTTTTTTCATTATGAATTTAGGCTATGATTATAAAAGCTAAAATATATAAAAATCAAATTTAAAATCTGCTTTATCTACAATGCTTTCAAAATAGCTTGAATATCAATAGTCCTTAATTTCTTTTCAATCTTAATATATTTTATAAATTTATAACTATGATAAAAAGAGCAACACTCCTGTTTTTAAGTATACTATTGATCGGTTTAATGCCGGTATTTTCTCAACAAAGCAAGAAGAATATTATTATTTTTCTGGTTGATGATATGGGATGGCAAGATAGTTCTGTTCCGTTCTGGGATAAGGCAACTAAATTTAATTCAATATACCGGACACCTAATATGGAGCGTTTGGCAAAAAGAGGGATGAAATTCAGTAATGCCTATGCCAACCCGGTGTGTACACCCACAAGGGTAAGTCTTGCTACCGGTATGAATGAGGCCAGGCACCGCATTACGAACTGGACCAATGTTAAAAAAGATACCCCAACTGATTATCCAGATAGCCTTTTGAACCCTCCAAATTGGAATTTCAATGGATTGAGCACCGCTCCCGGCATTAGTAATTCTGTAGTTGCTACTCCATTGCCAATGCTTTTGAAGCAAGCCGGTTATTTTAATATTCATTGTGGCAAGGCTCATTTTGCTCCTTATGGTACCCCTGCGTCTAATCCTCTTACTATTGGTTTTGATGTAAATATTGCAGGTACTGCCGCTGGCCAACCGGGAAGCTATCTGGCCAAAGATCGGTATCGCGGTATTCCTAATGATACGCTATGGGCGGTGAGAGGTTTGGATAAATACATAGATCAGGGATTGAATCTTACTGAGGCATTAACCAGAGAAGCTATTGCCACGCTTAAAGCGAACAAGAAAAATGGCAAGCCTTTCTTCTTGAATATGGCTCATTATGGAGTACATATTCCGTTGAGTAAAGATGAACGTTTTTATCAGCGCTATATTGATATGGGGATTTCGGATACCGAAGCCCGATATGCAGCACTTATTGAGGGAATGGATAAAAGTTTGGGCGATTTGATGGATTATCTAGACAAAGAAGGGATAGCAGATAAAACCTATATTCTATTTCTGTCAGACAATGGCGGCTTGAGCACTGTGCCCAACAGAGGAGGAGAAGCCCATACTCAAAACCTTCCGCTAAGGCAAGGAAAAGGTTCTCTTTATGAAGGAGGCATTCGTATTCCAATGATCGTTTCGGGTCCGGGTATTGCTTCTGCCAGTACAAGCCATCAATATATAGGTGTGGATGATATTTTTCCAACTGTTTTGCAGATGGCAGGTTTTGCAAATTATAAGACGATACAAAAGGTAGACGGCAAGAGTATAGTCCCATTTTTACACGACCAACATAAAAAGGATAATGAAAAGGTGCTTTTATGGCATTATCCAAACAACTGGACTACTATTAACCTCAAAGGAATTTCTTGGGGAACGGCTTTACGTAAGGGTAAATGGAAACTGATCTATTTTCATAAATACAGCACACTTGAACTGTATGACCTTGATGCAGACCTAGGCGAGCATAATGATCTTGCAGCAAGATATCCCGAAAAGGTAAAAGAGCTAGCCGAATTGATGACCAATGAGCTGAAAAACAGAGGCGCATTGATGCCAACATTTAAAAAGGATGGCAAACAGATTCCTTGGCCAAATGAGAAGTACAGGGAAATGGAAAGTTCATTCAAGTTACAGCATAGTATTCAGCCTCCGGGCAAAATGAATGATGCCTCCAAAGCTTTTATTGATCCTGCAAAATTTCATGTATACCGCCAGGGCTTGAAAAATAGCTATTTAAAATTCACTAAAGATAAAAAGGGGAGAGTAGCCTTTATGGGGGGCTCCATTACTGAGCATGGAGCTTGGCGCGATAAAATTTGCAGCTACCTGAAAACCAAATTTCCGGATACCGAATTTGAATTTATCAATGCGGGAATCAGTTCAACAGGCAGTACTCCTGGTGCCTTCAGATTAGTACAGGATGTGCTTGTAAAGGGCCCAATAGATCTTTTATTTGAAGAGGCGGCGGTAAATGATGAAACTAATAATTTTAATGATCAAGCGCAAATACGAGGGATGGAAGGTATTGTAAGGCATGCCTTAAAGGCAAATAAATTAATGGACATTGTCATGCTGCACTTTGCAGATCCTTCTAAAATTGAGGTTTACAATAAGGGGCAGGTACCAGCAGTAATTCGTAACCATGAAAAAGTTGCAGAGCGCTATGGTATTGGAACAATAAATTTAGCCAAAGAGGTATGTGATCGTATTCAGGCCTCAGAATTCAATTGGAAGGATGATTTTAAGGATCTTCATCCATCCCCATTTGGTCATGAAATTTATGCGCGGTCTATAAGTACTTTCCTTGATCACTCTTTCGGTATTTTGGAATCTGGTGGAATGCCTTCAGCGCATGCGCTGCCCGTAGTACTTGATAAATTTAGTTATGCATCAGGGCAGTATTTTTCGGTTAAAAATGCTTCTGAATTAAAAAATTGGACCCAAGTTGTGAATTGGAAACCTGAAGATGGTGTTTCTACACGGAAACAATATGTTAATTTGCCTGCATTAATTGCTGATCAGGCAGGAGCAGAAATGAAGCTTAATTTTTCTGGTACAGCCATTGGAATCTGCCTAGTTGCTGGTCCTGATGCGGGTATAATTGAATACAGTATTGATGGCGCCGCATTTAAAAAGACAGACCTCTATACTCAATGGAGCGGGGGGCTTCACCTTCCATGGTATTTGATGCTTGATGATGAATTACAGGACAAAAAACATTCAATTATTATCCGGACCAGTTCTGAGAAGAACACAAACAGCAAAGGCAATGCGTGCAGAATCCTTCATTTTTTAGTCAATGCACCGAACAGCCAGGTTCTCTGAATTTAGAGCAATTAAATCTTTATTTTTTTAAGGAGTAATAAGCCGAAAAATCTTTGATAATGGGCTCTGAACGGCTTTTGCTGGTACTTAGCCTCAAAGCTGAAACTTCCAATTCTTTAAATCTGGATATGAACGTATGGCGAACAATAATTGCTTTACTAATCAGCTCCCGCGTGATTTTTGGCTATTTGTTCTACCCCAATTTGGCAAGTCAATATTAAGGTTGTCGAATGCAGCTGCCATTTGTTGTTTCAACAGTTGTCTCATTTGAAGAATTTTTTCGCTGTATGCCTGGTCTTTGGAAAGGTCTTTAATCTCCCATGGGTCTATTTTGAGATTAAACAACTGAGTAGTTGCAATACCATCTACATTATAAACGATCAGTTTAAACCCATCTTCAGATTTTATACTTCTGCTCCAGTGCCCATACACATTATAGATAGATGATCTTACTTTCTTTGAAGGATCCTGGATAACAGGCAATAATGAGCGCCCTTCAACACTTGATGGTCTTGGTAATTGCAGGTAATCAAAGATTGTGGGTGTAATATCACTCAGGTAGGTAAATCCGTCGGTTTTCTTGTTCATGGGTACACCGGGGCCTGATAGTATCATGGGTACCCTGATGCTATGTTCATATAGATTTTGTTTGCCAAGTAAACCATGCTGCCCAACAGCCAGTCCGTTATCGCCGGCAAAAACAATTAAGGTATTTTCCTTGAGCCCACTTTTTTCAAGTGTTTCTAAAATCCGTCCTACTTGTGCATCCATTTCACTGACCATACCATAATAAAGAGCTATGTCTTTTTTAATAGCATCCGGATCACGAGGTACAGGCAACAATTGTTCATCTCTCACATTTAAATCACCATTGTCAAATGGATGTTTGATCAAAAAATTGGCAGGCAATGGAATTTTTGCCGGGTCATACATCCTTGAAAATTTATCGGGTGGGGTTCTTGGATCATGCGGTGAAGTAAAGGCCACATAACAGAAAAATGGTTTGGCCTTAGCTGTTGTGCTGCTCAAGAATTGGATGGCATGATCAGCGTAAAGCGTTGTACTGTAAGTATCGCTGGTCCGTTTGAGTTTTTCATCATACACTCCGGTACTGTCATAGAGATATACCGTAGGATGTTCCTG
>CANKAT010000001.1 GCA_947479815.1 Sphingobacteriaceae bacterium | reverse complement strand
AGTTCAGTTCATTTTTAAATCAGGTAAAAGCGAGTGTAACCCCACAAGTGGGCTCTATTCTGGAAAGTGACCCATCTTCTGATGATTATCAATATTACCGGGGCTCCAACCTCGATCAGGCAAATGCAGGCATCCTCAAGAGATATGAAAAGTATAATAATCCGGAAGGAAACTCGAAAACTTCTCAGCAGTCTTTAGATCAAACCGGACTTGAAAATACCGCGGCTACTTCATTCCCTGATGGGGAAGATATAAACCGTGATAATAATTCAACCCAGGCAGATGAATATTATCAGTACAAGTTATCGATACGCCCACAAGATCTGCAGAGTGTTGGAAGCAATTATATTTCAGATATCGTTTCTGCTTCTGTCAAACTGGCAAATGGTAAGCAGGAAACTGTGAGATGGATACAATTCAAAATACCAATTGCTAATTATATTCAAAAGGTTGGTAATATTGAAGATTTTAAATCCATCAGATTTATCAGGATGTTTACAACCGATTTTGCTGATACTACGGTTATGCGTATGGCAAAATTACAATTAGTAAGAGGTGAGTGGAGAAGATATAATTCAGAAAACAATCCTATCAAAGTAATTACTGATCCTGCCCTAATCAATCCTGGGCTTGATAATTCTGTGATTGATGTAAGTGCAGTGAACATAGAAGAAAATGGAAAGCGTACACCTATTCCATATGTTCTTCCTCCGGGTATTACCCGAGAAATCGACTTTACAAATTTCCGTGGCGAATCTCGTCAAAATGAGCAATCACTTGCATTAAGTGTTAAGAATCTTAGAGACGGTTATGGTCGTGCAACTTTCCGTACAACATCTAATGATTTCAGATCATACAGGCGAATGGAAATGTTCATCCATGCTGAAGGTGATCAGCTGAGAGATAATGACCTTCGTGCATTCCTTCGGGTGGGAACGGATAATCAGGATAATTACTATGATTACGATATTCCATTGAAAGTAACGAATCCGGGCACGAATGATCCCGGACTGATTTGGCCTGAACAGAATAAGTTGGATATAGAACTTAAGTTATTTCTTGAAGCTAAAGCTGCACGTAACAGGGCTGTGTTTAATGGTCAGCCATGGCCAATAAACCGTCCATATATCTATCAGGATGGGGTAAATATCATTACTGTGAAAGGGCAGCCCGACTTGAGTAAGGTTCGTGTGTATATGCTGGGAGTGCGTAACCCTTTAAGAAATTCGGCAAATCCACGGCTTGATGACGGATTGGATAAGTCGGCGCAGATTTGGTACAATGAGTTGAGGCTGACTGATTTTGATGAAGGTGGCGGATGGGGAGCTACTGCCAGGATGAATGCAAAGCTTGCAGACTTTGCAGATATTACGGTATCTGGAAGTAAAAGTACCATTGGATTTGGTTCTATTGATCGAAAGGTAAGTGAACGTAACCGTGAAGATGATGTTTTAATTGATGTATCAGGAAATGTTGAATTAGGTAAATTCTTTTCAGAGCGCTCCGGAATTAAAGTGCCAATGTTTGTGAATTTCTCTTCGCAGGTTGGATCACCACAATATGACCCACGAAATCAGGATACCGAATTTAAAACAACCCTTGAAAATTCCAGTAAACAGGAGCGCGATTCTCTTAAATTCATAACCGAAGATTTCACCTCTAGGAAAAGCATCAATTTTACGAATGTCCGTAAGATTAAGACAAATCCCGAAAGTAAATCCCGATTATGGGATATTGAAAACCTGAGTGCAACTTATGCTTTCAATGAATTCAATCATCGCGATTTTATTAATGAGAATAACATCCAGAAGACTTACCGTGCGGGCTTGCAGTACAATTATTCAAAACAGGCAAAGTCAATAACCCCCTTTGAAAAGCTGATCAAGTCGAAAAGCCTTGCCCTGGTTCGTGATTTCAATTTCAGTCTCTTACCTTCCATCCTCAATTTTAACATAGATGTGAATCGATTGTATTCAGAGAACACGCTCAGAAATAATGATCCAAATAATTTTCTGCCAATAAATACCAATTTCAATAAGAATTTTCAGATGTCGCGTATTTATGGAATCAGCTGGAACCTTACCCGATCCATGCAGATCGATTTTAACGCTACTAATTATTCAATCATTGATGAGCCTGAAGGGCGTATAAACGGACTAAAACGTGATACACTTTGGGAAAATTTGAAAAGCTTGGGTAGGACCACAGATTATGGCCATACTGTGAACCTTACTTATAATGTCCCAATTAATAAAATACCTGGATTGGATTGGGTGACAATGGCAACGCGCTATGGAGCCGGATTTAACTGGCAAACAGAGCCCTTATTGACCTTGAAAGATCCCAGTATTAATGTGGGAAATACCATTCAAAACTCACGAACCATACAGCTAAATCCAAGTTTAAGTTTGGTTGCGCTTTATAATAAGTTTGGGTTCATTCGAAGCATGAATGGTTCCGAAAAGAATCCAACGGCGGCCTTTTTTGTCAATTTACTGACCAGTTTGAAAAATGTAAGCGGAGCCTACACCAAAACTCAGGGTACTTTCCTTCCAGGGTATATACCTCAGACTGGTTTTATTGGTCAGAATATGAATTCCAGCGCTCCTGGATATGATTTTCTGTTTGGTGGCCAGAATGATATTAGAGGCCGGGCACTAGAGAGCGGCTGGATTACCAGAGACTCCTTATTAAACCAATTGTATATAAATACATCTAAAGAAGATCTCAATTTCAGAGGTTTAGTTGAACCGATCCGTGATCTGCGTATTGAATTAACAGCTTTAAAAAGTCAGAGCTTTAACTATTCCACCAATTTTAAGTTTCTGCCTTCTAGTAATAGCTTTGAGAATTTAAGTCCGGTAACTACCGGTGATTATACGATCTCCTATTTTTCATTGCGTACCGCATTTAGTAAAGAGGATAAGACCACTAATTCATCTGCCTTGTTCAGGCAGTTTCAGGAGAACAGGTCAATTATTTCGCAAAGGTTGGGTGCAAAAAATCCTAATTCAGTTGGTACAACAACTGGCTTTGCAGATGGGTATAATAAGAATTCTCAGGATGTATTGATTGCATCATTCCTAGCAGCTTATACCGGAAAGGATGCAAATAACATTGCTCTGAACCGTTTCCCAAAAATGCCGATTCCGAATTGGCGATTGAGCTATAATGGATTAACAAAATTTAGTTTATTCAATGATATTTTTACTTCAGTAGATATCAATCATGCTTACCGATCAACGTATACCGTAAATGGTTTTAATTCTTTGGTTCGATATCAGGAGGCAAATGGAGGCGTGAATGTTAGAGATGCCAGTGGCAATTTTCTTCCTTTCTATCAGTTTTCACAGATCACCTTATTTGAGCAGTTCCTGCCTCTTCTTGGTGTTGATGTAAGACTTAAAAACAATATGACTTTGAATTTGGAATACCGTAAATCTAGGGCTTTAAGTTTCAGTCTTTCTAATGGTCAGCTGGCTCAGCAGAAAGAAAATGGTGCAGTTTTCGGAATGGGATATCGTACCACTCAGTTTCGTTTTCCTTTCGGTTTATTTAAATCACTCAAGCTTGATAACGACATGAATTTTAAACTTGATTTTGCCTTAAACGACAGGAAACTCGTTATCTATCGTGCAGATCTTGATGATGCGGAAGTTTCATCAGGGGCAAAAAATATTACTGTTAGGCCCTCTGTTGATTATGTATTGAACCAGCGCTTTACGATGCGCCTATTTTATGATGGAAATATAACCCAGCCATACACTTCCCAAACCTTTAATACCTCATTCAGCAATTTCGGAGTTAATTTGAGGTTTAACCTTTAATAGCGCGCTAGCGGCTAGCGCACGCTTGTCGCGTGTGCTTTATCTTTATTTATAATTCCTTTCCACATGCGGCACGCGTGTGCCAGCTCAATTTCACATCATCATCTAACTACAAAAAATTGGAAGTCTGCACAACTTAAAGTATTTTTGAAAAAATAAAAAAAGAACGAAATGAGATTTCCTGCAGAATTAAAATATACCAAAGATCACGAATGGATTCGCGTTGAAGGTAACCTGGCTTATGTTGGGATTACTGAATTTGCACAGCATGAATTAGGGGATATTGTTTACGTTGATGTCAACACTTTGGGTAAAGAAGTAAGCCGTGAAGATGTATTTGGTACTGTTGAAGCAGTAAAAACAGTTTCAGATCTTTTTATGCCTCTTGCCGGTAAAATTCTTGAAATTAATAAGAAACTTGATACTAACCCTGAGCTGGTGAATAGCGATCCTTATGGAGATGGTTGGATGGTTAAGATCGAAATTTCAGATGCTTCTCAAGTCGAAGAATTATTATCTTCATCAGACTATGAAACTCAGATAGGAGTTTAATGCTAAAAACTTTAAGATACCAATATCTTTCCATTCTATGGGCCACTTTTGTGGTCATCATTTGCGAAATACCTACAGCCGATGTTTCAGGCAGTGGCTTTACTTTTTTTGAGGGCTTTGATAAATTAGCACATACGGGTTTCTTTTTTGTTTTGACCGTGCTATTATTCCATGGGAAGATCAAGGAACAAGGAAGTTATACCTACCGGACGTTAACTATTTTTAAAATTTTAGGGATTACACTTTTCCTAGGTTCTGCCATAGAGATTTTACAATTAGAGATATTTACCTATCGTTCGGCCGAATGGTGGGATCTGTTTGCAGATATGACCGGTGTAGGCATGGGCATTTTTGGGTATATATTTTTACATAGAGGGCAATTCGATGAAAAATAGAATTAAACTAGCTTTATTTATTGCTTTGTTCAGCCTAAGCTCCTGCACCATTTTCAAAAAGGGTTGTAAATGTCCAAAGTTTATTCAAGTCCATTCTCCTGTAAATCAATCTTTTAACAGATAGATTGTCTAATTAATTTAAAATAAAATTTTCTTATTTGGAATTAATTCAAATAAGCTTTATTTTTGTCTAAGATTTAGACAGGGATATGAAGCTTTCACAATTTCTACCAGGGCAAACAGGTATAATTAAAGAATTTACTGATTTAGAGATGTCTGTTAAATTAATGGAAATGGGATGTTTGCCAGGAGAATCTATCGTAGTTGAACGCTTAGCTCCACTTGGCGATCCAATGGCCATTACCGTTTCAGGATATCAATTGAGCCTTAGGAAAAAAGAAGCTTCAACAATTATAATGCAATAATTTATAGGTGAACGGCGATTTAAAAGTTGCATTAGTTGGTAACCCCAACTCCGGAAAATCTACCCTATTTAATGTACTTACTGGTTTAAATCAAAAAATCGGTAATTTCCCCGGCGTTACAGTCGAAAAAAAGATTGGTATTGTTAAACTTTCCGATCATCGCAACGCCCAAATCACAGACCTTCCCGGAACCTATAGTATTTATCCAAAAAGCAGGGATGAACACATCGTCATGGATGTACTTGCCGATAAAAATAGTCCCGATTATCCCGAACTCATTGTATTTGTTGCCGACGCATCGAATCTTAAAAGGAATCTACTTTTGTTTTCTCAGGTTGCTGATCTGAAGATCCCCATCATCATTGCTTTAAATATGATGGATCTAGCCAGGCAATCTGGAATTGAAATTGCTGTTGACGAGTTAGCTCAAAAGCTTGGTATTCAGGTTATTCCAATTTCGGCGCGCAAACAGCAAGGTATTGACCGGCTAAAGGAAGCGATTTTAAATAGTACCTCAATTCCGTTACAATTATCGTCTATTGAGGTTGAGGCCATTGCCCCAGAGCTTATTCACAAGATTCAAGATGAACTTAACATTGAGTATCCTTATGTGGCACTTCAGCTTGCCCATCAACATGAAGACATGCTCTTTTTATCTGATGAGCATAAAAAGAAAATTCAGGCACTCAGTCAGGAGTTTGACTTCCATTCCCAGAAATCGCAAGCTTCAGAAACTATTGCAAGATATAATTTCATCAATGATGTCCTTTTCGATACGGTTAAAATGAATTCGGATCCTAAACAGGAAACTTATAGTAACCGGATCGATAAAATATTGACCCATCGCATATTCGGATTCATTCTATTTTTTGCCATTCTATTTCTCATATTTCAGTCCATTTTTGCATGGTCTGAATACCCAATGTCGCTGATTGAGCAATTGTTCATGTGGCTCACTGATATGGGGACTCAAATTCTGCCCCCTGGACTATTAACTGATCTTTTGATCGATGGAGTTCTTGCCGGGTTAAGCGGAGTAATTATTTTCATCCCGCAGATTGCAATCCTGTTTGCTTTTATTTCTATTCTTGAAGATACTGGCTACATGTCGCGGGTTACCTTTATGATGGATAAGATCATGCGTAAGGTAGGCCTCAGCGGAAAATCAATAGTACCATTGATTGGTGGTTTTGCCTGTGCAGTACCTTCAATCATGAGCGCTCGTAATATTGAGAGCTGGAAAGACCGGATGATCACCATTATGGTTACCCCATTGATAGCTTGCTCTGCCCGATTGCCGGTTTATACCTTATTAATATCCTTGGTTGTTCCTGATGAGAAGGTATGGGGAATTATCAATATGCAGGGAATTGCCCTGATGTCGTTATACGTGCTTAGTATTATTAGTGCTATTCTGGTGGCCTGGGTAATGAAACTGCTAATCAGTTCGCGCGAAAGAGGGTACTTTATTATGGAACTTCCTGTATACCGTATGCCTCGCTGGAATAATGTATTTCTTACGATGTACCGCAGTGTAAAGGCTTTTGTTTTTGAAGCAGGAAAGGTGATCATCGCTGTTTCAATTATACTTTGGGTGCTTTCATCATTTGGTCCTTCTGATCGTTTTGATAAGATTGAAGCAAAGTATAGTTCTGAAACTATAAAACAACACTATGCTCAAGATGAGATCGACCGTTTGCAAGCTTCAGAAAAATTGGAAAATTCGTACGCCGGAATGTTAGGCAAATCTATTGAACCTGCTATTCGGCCAATTGGTTTTGATTGGAAAATAGGGATTGCCCTCATTACATCTTTTGCAGCGCGTGAGGTATTTGTGGGTACTATGGCAACAATTTACAGTGTAGATGGCGATGATACTCATGTTGAATCGGTACGTGAAAAAATGCAGTCGGCTCGTAATCCGGATAACGGATTACCCGTTTTTACTACGGCAGTGGCCTTTTCGTTAATGATGTTTTATGCATTTGCTATGCAATGTATGAGTACTATTGCGGTAGTGTACCGTGAAACAAAAAGCTGGAAATGGCCAGCCATTCAATTTGTTTACATGACCGGACTCGCTTATCTTGCAAGCTTTATAGTGTACAATCTTCTGAAGTAAATTGGATAAGATCAATGTCTTGAGTAATTACCTGCCAGCGGATGCAGCACCCATCATCGCGCGTTGGATAGATTATTTCAATTGTGAATTCAAGATCTCAAGAAATAGGAGTACCAAACATGGCGACTATCGTCATCCATTTAAAGATGCCGGACATCGTATCTCTGTTAACTATAACCTGAATCCTTACGCCTTTTTGATCACTACTGTTCATGAGTTTGCTCATCTTCTTACCTGGAATGAACATAAACGAAAAGCAAAACCCCACGGACAGGAATGGAAAAACAATTTCAAGAAGATGATGCGCCCTTTCTTTGAACAATCTATTTTTCCACCTGATATCAGGCAGGCAATAGTCAAATACCTCGAAAATCCGGCAGCTTCCAGTTGTACTGACCTGAACCTTTTTAGAATACTCAAGCAATACGACAAGAAACCCGAAGGAATAATTTCTGTTGAAAAGCTTCAGATCAATGCTCTTTTCTCTATAAAAGGCGGAAGAATTTTCAGAAAAGAATCACTGGTTAGAAAAAGATACCGCTGTGTGGAGATCAAGACTGGAGCGGTTTATTTGTTTCCGCCACTTGCGGAGGTAAGTATTGTAGGTGAAAGCTGAAAGCGTAAAGGCGAAAGCACGGTATAATCATCACGATTTTTATGGTCAAAATTCATGCTTAAACATACTATTTTTCTAAAAAATCTATCTAAATTAAGCATTTGTAAATCTTGCTGCTGATAAGGGCTTTTTTCGCCTTTCAAGGGCAATTTGTTAAAATGTTTTTTATACTAAAGAATTGATGAACAGAAGAGACGCAGTCAGGAGAGCTGCATTTTTATTAGGCGGCGCAATTACTTTCAATAGTCTAGGTGCCTTTGCCGATGGAGTTATGCCTGTAGTTGGATTAAGCTTTGATGCGAAATCACTCAATGCACAGGAAGATCTGGTGGCAGAAATTGCCGATACAATTATTCCTGATACAAAGGATGTTCCCGGTGCTAAAGCAGCTGGAATGGGTCCATTCATCGTGATGATGATTCAGGATTGTTATACTGCCGACATACAGGAGCATTTTGCTAACGGACTTAAAAAAATTGAGGAGGTTTCTCAATCTCAGTTTAGCAAGTCTTTCAAGTCTTTAAGCCTTAAAGAGCGCGAAAGCATCTTCAAAATGTTCAAAGAAGAGGCAGAAGCGCAGAAAAAGAATATCGCTTCACAAAGCGGAGCTATAGCGCCACCGCACTTTTTCCAGTTAATGTGCGAGCTAACCTACTTGGGTTATTATACCTCCGAAATTGGTGCTACTAAAGCATTGAGATATGTTCATATTCCGGGTAGGTATGAGTCCTGTATTCAACTGAAACCTGGACAAAAAGCATGGGCAACCTGATTAATTGATTCACAGAATTA
The DNA here is from genome assembly GCA_947479815.1 of Sphingobacteriaceae bacterium. Classification (GTDB taxonomy): domain Bacteria; phylum Bacteroidota; class Bacteroidia; order Sphingobacteriales; family Sphingobacteriaceae; genus Daejeonella. The sequence goes on along the minus strand of CANKAT010000001.1, from coordinate 88,752 downwards.
TTAAGATACATGAACATTAATATAAAAGCAGAGAAGCAAAACACGTACGATGCGATCGTGGTTGGTTCTGGTATTAGCGGTGGCTGGGCAGCCAAAGAGTTGACTGAAAAGGGATTGAAGGTATTAATGCTGGAGCGTGGCCGAAATGTGGAGCATGTCAAAGATTATGATACCGCCCTGTTAAAACCTTGGGAATTCAAGTACAGAGGGAGAATTACTCCTGAAGATCGCAGCAGGCATGAGGTCCAAACCCGTGGTGGTCAGTACACAGAACATAACGCAAAGTTTTGGGTAGATGATATTGATTGCCCATATACCGAAGTAAAACGCTTTGACTGGTATCGTGGATACCATGTTGGCGGCAGATCCATTACCTGGGGCCGTGGTTGTCTGCGTTTGAGTGAAATGGACTTCTCGGCAAATGCCAAAGATGGTTATGGCGTGGATTGGCCAGTACGTTATAAAGATATTTCACCATGGTACGATTATGTGGAGCGCTTTGCCGGAATTAGTGGGCAAAACGAAGGGCTTGCACAATTACCCGATGGAATCTTCCTTCCTCCATTTGAGATGAATTGCGTAGAGAAAGAGGTTAAAAAGAGAATCGAAAGCCACTATAACCGGGAGCGGATGATGACCGTGTACCGCATGGCCAATCTAACCGTTCCACATAATGGAAGGGGTACCTGCTTGAACAGAAACTTGTGCAACAGAGGATGCCCATTTGGAGCCTATTTCAGTACTCAATCTGCCACCCTTCCAGCAGCTGTAGCAACAGGTAATCTGACTTTACGCCCTTATTCTATTGTCAACTCTGTTTTATATGATAAAGAGACCAAAAAGGCAAAAGGAGTATTGGTGATTGACTCAGAAACAAATGAGCATATTGAATACTATGCCAAAGTGATTTTCATGAACGCTTCTACATTAGGTACTTCGCATATCTTATTGAACTCAGTATCTGATACCTTCCCGGATGGCTTAGGCAATAGCAGTGGGCAATTGGGACATAACCTCATGGACCACCACTTTCAGGTCGGAGCTTCTGGAACAGCAGAAGGCTTTGATGATAAATACTATTACGGAAGACGCCCAATCGGTGTATATATTCCGCGTTATCGCAACCTGGGCGATAAGCCAGAGCGTGATTATTTACGCGGATTCCACTACGGCGGAAGTGCCAGCCGAACTGGATGGCAAAGAGCAATTCCTGAAATGGGCTATGGACAGGAATTTAATGATGAAATGACGGAACCGGGACCATGGGTAATGGGGCTTGGATCTTTTGGCGAGCATTTACCAGAATATAAGAATCGTGTTTTTCTTGATCATACAAAAAAGGATAAGTGGGGACAACCTTTGCTTGCAGTAGATTGTGAGTTTGGTGAGAATGAAAGGAAAATGCGTATCGATATGAGGAACGATGCCGCAGAGATTTTGGAAGCTGCCGGAATGAAAAATGTTCAATCTTTTGACAGGCCTGCAGTGCCGGGAATGGCCATTCATGAAATGGGAACTGCCCGCATGGGCCATGACCCAAAGACCTCGGTCTTGAATAAGTGGAATCAAATGCATGATGTAAAGAATGTGTTCGTTACCGATGGGGCATTCATGACTTCAAACGCCTGCCAGAACCCATCCTTAACGTATATGGCATTCACAGCAAGAGCTTGTGATTATGCTGTAAAAGAGTTGAAGAAAGGTAATTTGTAATATAAACTTTAACCACATAGAAACATAGAATAGCATTACCATCTAAAAAATAAAACCTATGTCTCTATGTGGTTAATAATAGTTGAACACTGAGATAATAGAATCTATAAACTATATATTGAACAATATCTGATATGTCAAATCAATTAAACCCCGTACGCGTCCTGGTAATAGGTTGCGGAAACATGGGCGCATCTCACGCCATCGCTTATCATAACAATCCTGGATTTGAAATTGTAGGACTGGTATCTAGAGGTAAATCCAAGGAAGTATTGAATGCCCGAATGGGTGCTAATTACCCATTATTTGAGGATATGGACTCAGCAATGGCAGCTACAAAGCCTGATGCGGTTTGTATCTCTACTTATCCGGATACACATGAACGTTTTGCCGTTCAGGCATTTGAAGCAGGCTGTCATGTATTCATTGAAAAGCCAGTTGCCGACTCTGTTGAAGGTGCTGAGCGTGTAGTTGCGGCTTCAAAAAAAGCAAATAAAAAATTAGTCGTTGGATATATTTTGCGCCATCATCCATCATGGGAGAAGTTCATTGAACTCACTGGTCAGTTAGGTAAACCCTTGGTCATGAGGATGAACCTAAATCAGCAAAGCGATGGAGCCATGTGGACCCTTCACCGTAACTTGATGAGCTCTCTGAGCCCGATAGTGGATTGCGGCGTTCATTATATAGATGTAATGTGTCAAATGACACGTTCTAAGCCGGTTCAGGTTTATGCTATCGGTGCAAGATTAACCGATGAGATTCCTGCCGATAACTATAATTATGGGCAATTGCAGATCCGTTTTGAAGATGGTTCTGTGGGATGGTATGAAGCAGGCTGGGGGCCAATGGTTAGTGAGACCGCCTATTTTGTAAAGGATGTATTTGGTCCGAAAGGATCAGTTTCCATTGTTGCTAAAGATGCTGGTGGTGCAGGTAAATCTGCTTCGATCGAATCGCATTCCAAAACAGAATCTATATTGTTTCATCATGCTGATCTAGATAAAGATGAGAAGTTTGCCAAAAAAGATATTTTAATTAACCTGGAGGATGAACCTGATCATCAGGAGCTATGTAACCGTGAACAGCGTTATTTCTTGAAGTCTATTGTGGAGGATCTCGATCTTACCGCACATGGAGATGATGCTGTAAATAGTTTGCGAATTGCTTTTGCTTGTGATGAGTCAGTAAAGACTGGGCAAGTGGTGTCTTTGATTTAAACAGCTAACCTTAATAAATGATCCTTTAAATTTTTATAGTATATGTCAATTAAAACAAATGAAATTCCGGTAGGTGTTATCGGTCTGGGTCTAATGGGCTGCAGTATCACCACCTGCCTGTTGATGGCCGGACACCCTGTGGTAGCGATTGCTCCAATCAGTATCGATATGACTACCGCAGAATCACGGATCCGCAAGCATTTTGTGAAAGCAAAAGAGGAGGGTATGGTTACAGAAGATCCGGAATTCTATTTTAAGAATCTGATCATTACAGAAGACTACGCTCAACTTAAACCCTGTAAAATTGCTATTGAATGTACTATTGAGAGTGAAGAGATCAAAAAAGTAGTCTATGCCAAGATTGAAGCCGAAATTGCTCCTGATGCTTTGATGACTAGTAATACCTCTGCTATTCCAATCAGTATTCTTCAAAAGATGACCAAACACCCCGACCGTTTTTTCGGTTTGCACTGGGCAGAGCCGTCTCACACCACGCGTTTCCTTGAAGTGATCTGTGGCGATGAGAGTGATATTGAAAAGGGCGAATACTTGTATGAGCTTTCAAATTACTGGAATAAAGAAGCTACCCTGGTCAGAAAAGATATCCGTGGGTTTATTGGCAATCGGTTGATGTATGCCATGTACCGCGAAGCGTTTTATCTAGTTGAAAATGGGTATGCAACCGTCGAGGATGTAGATAGAGCCTGTCGTAATAATACCGGATACTGGATGACTTTGGTAGGCGTTTTCGGCTGGATGGACTTGACCGGAGTGCCTGCTTATCATAATGTTATGAAAGACCTGAATTCGACACTTTGTAATGATACCGGAATGCCTAAGTTGAGTGATGATATCGTGAAAGCTGGCGGCAAGGGAGTTGCTAATGGTCATGGTTTTTACAAGTACACACCAGAAGAGTCTAAGCTTTGGGAAGAAACCTTTGCAGACTTTAATTATGATATCAGAAAATTGGCAATGAAATATCCCTTTGATATCGTCAAACAAAAACTGGCGAAAAAGAAGGAAGATGAAGGTGAGAAAAGCTAAAAAATGAAACACCTTTCAGTTCCATATCTTGGTTTAGAAGATTCAACCGCGATTGCTGACATTTCAAGGAAACTTGATCACGTGCGTCAAGAGATCATCGATCACGCTCCTTGGAATGGATTTCCCTATAAACCGCAAGCTTCTTTTGCCATGGCTTATGGAGACAGCAGTGTTTATTTGAAGTTTTTTGTGGAAGAAAAGCATGTCAAAGCGGTTTATTCTGAGCCCAATCAACCGGTTTACAAGGATAGTTGTGTAGAGTTTTTTGTCTCTTTTGCGGATGAACCCGAATATTATAATTTCGAGTTTAATTGTGCCGGCACCTGTCTTCTAAGTTTTGGAGAGCAGCGAAACAATCGTAAAATGACTACTGCAGATCTTATCAAATCGATTGCGTTTCAAAGCTCAATTAAACCGGCAAAAAATAAGGGTGCAAACATTGGGTGGGAACTTACCCTAGCAATACCATTTGCAGCTTTTCAATACCATGAGATTGCCTCTATGAAAGGTAAACAATGCCGGGCTAATTTTTACAAATGCGGAGATGATCTTCCTGAACCACATTTTTTAGCCTGGAACATGATCAATACTGAAGAGCCCGACTTTCACCGGCCGGAATTTTTCGGAACCTTAGAATTTAATTAATACCTATTAATCAATCATAAAAAAAATAAAAAAATGGAAAAGACAGAAATACAACATCCAGATAAGGCAGATAAAACATTCAGTACAGGTGCATATTCTGCAGGGGTAATGGTAGCAGGCGACTGGTTATTTGTGAGCGGACAGGCTGCCGTTGATTTTACAACAAGTTCTTTCGTTTTAGGAACAATCGAAGAGGAAACGCATTTAACTATCCATAATGTAAAACGCATTTGCGAAGCAGCAGGATTTACACTAGATGATATTGTAAAATGTACCGTTCATTTAAGTGATATCAAAGATTTTGATCGTTATAATGCCGTTTATGCATCCTATTTCACCAAGGTTAAGCCTGCCCGTACCACCGTTCAATCTGGTTTAGGTCATGGTATAAAAGTGGAGATCGATGCAATCGCATTCCGAAATGGTGGTAAATAATTAGGTTAACTTTAAAAAATGACTGAAGAATCTGTATTTATTTTTGACTGCCACCTTGATTTGGCAATGAATGCAATTGAGTGGAACCGTGACTTAAAAAAAACGGTCTATCAGATTCGCAGTCGTGAAGAAGGAATGACCGACAAGCTTGATCGGGCAAAAGGTGTGGTTGCGCTTCCTGAACTCAGAAAGGGCAAAATCGGATTAGTGGTCGCAACCCAAATTGCGCGCTATGTGCAACCGGGAAGTGCCTTGCCTGGATGGAACTCTCCAGAAATTGCTTGGGGTATTTCTCAGGCTCAGCTAGCCTGGTATCGCAGCATGGAAGATCAGGGTGAGATGGTGCAGATCACCAATCTGGAACAGATGGAAAAGCATCTGGCCCTTTGGTTCGATAAATCACTCCCAGATCATACTAAGCCGGTTGGTTATATTTTAAGTCTGGAAGGTGCAGATTCCTTTGTCAATATTTCCTATCTAGAAAAAGCCTATGCCTATGGCTTGCGTGCCTGTGGTCCGGCACATTACGGGCCTGGAAGATATGCAGCGGGTACAGGCATGACCGATGGGCTAACCGCACAAGGTAAAGAGCTGGTCAAGGAAATGGATAATTTGAACATGATTCTGGATGCAACTCATCTTACAGATAAAGGTTTTGAAGAAGCATTATCAATTTTCAAAGGACCTGTTTGGGCAAGTCATCATAATTGCCGTGCATTGGTAAATCATCAAAGACAGTTAACAGATGATCAGATCAAAGTTTTGATCGAAAGAGATGCAGTAATTGGTGGAGTTTTCGATACCTGGATGCTAACCGATAATTGGGTACGTGGTGTGGATGATCCTAAAGAAAGAGGAATTAACCTAGAGAAAGTGGTTGATCATTATGATCATATATGTCAAATTGCTGGTAATATCAATCATATTGCTATTGGTAGTGATTTAGATGGGGCCTATGGTAAAGAACAATCTCCTTATGATCTAGAAGACATTGCGGATCTTCAGAATCTTAAAGGCATACTGAGTAGACGTGGTTATTCAAGCGCAGATATTGAACATATTTTTTATAAAAATTGGTTAAGGTTTTTAAGGAAAGCCTGGGCTTGATCATGAAATTTAAACTTAATTATTCTTGATAACATGACAAATCATGATAACTGGTATCAGTTTCAGAACATTGATGAGGTAGATTCTCCTGCATTGATTGTTTATCCGGAACGGGTATTGGAGAATATTTACCGGTTGAAAAAGACAGTTTCCGCTGTAGACCTTCTTCGTCCGCATGTAAAAACTCAAAAGAATATCGAAGCCACAAAACTGATCATCAGTCAGGCTATCAATAAACTTAAATGTGCAACGATTGCTGAAGCCGAAATGCTGGGTATGTGTGAGGCAAAGGATGTTTTACTGGCCTATCAGCCTTTGAAGGCAAAATTTTTGCGCCTCTTGAATGTGATGGAAGCTTATCCTAAAACAAAATACTCTTGTTTGGTTGATAATATTCAAACGGCACAAATGATCTCTGATTTATTCAGGAGCTCATCGTTTTATGCTTCTAATAAAGAACTCAAAATGCCTGTTTGTATTGATCTGAATGTGGGTATGAACAGAACCGGAATCAAACCTGAGCTAGCGTATGATCTTTATAAAGAAATTCTGCATTTGCCTTCTCTGCAGTTTATGGCTTTTCATGCCTATGATGGCCATAATAGGGATATGGATGTAGTAGAAAGAGCTGCTCATTGTGATCGCGATTTTAAAGAAGCCGAACAGTTACGTGATCGAATTGAGCAGGAAGGACATGATTTTCCGCTACTGATTGCAGGTGGTTCTCCAACTTTTGCTATTCATTCTACCAGAAGAAATGTGGAATGCAGCCCTGGAACGTTTATTTTCTGGGATAAGGGTTATCATGATGCATTACCTGAACAGGACTTTCTCTATGCTGCCCTGGTGCTTACTCGGGTTATTTCATTACCCGATGAAAGTAAGATTTGTATTGACCTTGGGCATAAATCTATTGCCTCTGAAAATGAGCTTTTAAAACGTGCCTACTTTCTAAATGCTCCTGAGCTAAAGCCAATCGGACAAAATGAAGAGCACATGATTATTGAAGTAGGTAAGGGGCATAATTATAAGATTGGGGATGCGTTCTTTGCCCTTCCTATACATATTTGCCCAACAGTTGCTTTATACGATCATGCAACAGTTATTGAACATGGTAAAGCTTCAGGTAGCTGGAAAATTATTGCGCGAGACAGAAAGATCAACTATTAAATAGTTTAACAAGATAATTTTTAAAAGGCAGGTGTAAGCCCTGAGGGTAAACCACTTGCAGATTATTGCGTATTCTTTTGATGGGTTGATTTTACTCCTGATATTCCCTCCTCAGAACTGATAAAGTAAAATCTCATTCAAGTCAATTTCAAAAAAAAGTATTACTAATGTAAATGGAAGTATCATATTGTTTTATTTATGTATGATACTTTTGACTTAGTATTTATACATATTTTAATAATTTGGAATTAATTTGCGGGTTAAAAACAGACATTTTTCATATGATCTGTCCTAGCAACACAGCAGGGATTTTAATTTCTTGGATCTAAACCTCATTGCCCGATATTCTTACCATGTGGACAGATCTCATCTGAAAAGTTTTTTAAAGTCCAATTAAATTTTTTTGATTAAAATAATTAGTGAGATAATTTATAATTAATAATAATGAAAAAATCACTCCTTTTTCTCTGCCTTCCTTTATTGCTCATAGTAGGTATATATGCATTTACTGATCAGAATGATAATGATGAAGACTGGCCAGCATATCTTGGAGGGCCAGAAATGAATCACTATTCTTCGCTTGATCAGATAAATAGATCGAATGTTAAAAGACTTGAGCTTGCATGGCAATATAAGACACTAGATTCCGGACTTTTTCAATGTAATCCGATAATTATTAAGGGTGTTCTATATGGAATCTCTGCTGCTGGCAATGCATTTGCATTAAACGGAGCCACTGGTCAAGAGAAGTGGCGGTTTAGTCCGGATACTATACAAAGATTTTTAACCAACCGGGGTGTAACCTATTGGGAGGATGGCGATGATAAGCGCATAATGTGTACTTATGACCAATGGTTATACGCTCTTGATGCTAGAAATGGGAAACCTATTAAAGGATTTGGTATAGAAGGTAGAGTAAGTTTGAAATCTGGTTTGGGAAAGCCGGAAGCACTTGAAAAGAAGTATCTGATGTCGAGAACACCGGGTACAATATTTAAGGATTTACTCATTATGCCTACGGTAATGTTGGAAGGCGCCGGATCTGCACCTGGTTTTATTCAGGCCTTCAACGTGAGGACCGGAAAGATAGCTTGGATATTTCACACGATTCCTCTGCCGGGTGAATTTGGACACGATACCTGGCCTGTGGATGTGCATGAGAAAGGAATTGTGGGTGCGGCGAACAGCTGGACGGGGATGGCTTTAGATAAAAAGCGGGGTATAATTTATGCTCCCACAGGATCTGCATCTCCCGATTTTTATGGTGGAAGCAGGAAGGGGGCAAATTTATTTGCAAATACTCTACTTGCTTTGGATGCCAGTACTGGTAAGCGGATATGGCACTATCAGTTTGTTAGGCATGATATATGGGACAGAGACCTTCCTGCACCTCCGAATTTGCTCACTATAAAACGAAATGGTAAAAGTATAGATGTGGTAGCCCAATTAACAAAAACAGGCCATGTTTTTGTATTTGACAGAGAAACAGGAGTGTCGGTATTTCCTATCAAGGAGACGGCGGTTCCAAAATCGCCTATTGCAGAAGAAGAAGCCTGGCCTACACAACCAATCCCAACCTTGCCTGCCTCAGTTTCCAGATTATCAATAACTGAATCTGACCTGAATACAGCTTCTCCAGATTATGATTCTTTACTGAAGGTATTCAGGGGAACTATCAAGGGGTTCTTTCATCCCTTAAGTGATAAGCCTACACTTGTAGTTCCAGGATTAAATGGTGGTGCTGAATGGGGTGGTCCAGCTTCAGATAAGGATGGTATTATTTATGTTAATTCTAATGAAGTTCCATGGATAGTGACAATTAAATCAAATACAGGTCTTGCAAATATGAGTAGGGGACAATCACTATACGTTAGAAATTGCAGTTCCTGTCATGGTGTAGATAGATCGGGTAATCCACTCAGCGGTTTCCCTTCTTTGAGTGCTCTTAAAAAAACAACAAAAAAAGTGAATGTTCAGGAAATTATATCCAGTGGCAAAGGGAGAATGCCTGGGTTTCCACAAATTTCGGATGATGATAGGAAAGCTATCTTAAACTATTTATTTGATGAAGAGAGTGAGAAAGATAAGCTTGTTTCAGCAAAGGATGTCTTCGGAGTAGTTGAACCATGGGATCTGAAAGGCTACAGTAAGTTCTTGGATAGAAATGGAGATCCTGGAATAAAACCTCCTTGGGGAACCTTGACCGCTGTTGATTTGAATACCGGCTTGCATAAGTGGAAGGTACCATTGGGAGATGTTAAAAAGTATAAAGATCAGGGACTTCCTTCAACGGGTACTGAAAATTATGGTGGCCCAATAGTTACGGCAAGTGGTTTGATCTTCATTGCAGCAAGCAAGGATGCTAAGTTTAGGGTATTTGATAAACTAAACGGAAAATTGCTATGGGAAGGTGATCTTCCAACTGCTGGTTATGCAACCCCAAGCACCTATATGGTTAATGGCGTACAATATGTTGTTATATCTTGTGGAGGGGCAAGATTGGGGGTGGTTAAGGGAGATTATGTAGTGGCATTTAGACTTGGTAAATAATTGAATCAAGAGCCAAGAATCAAGATTGAATCCGGGTTTGATTCGTATTCAGCAGTTTTGAACAAGGAACAATGACTAAGGAAATTAATTATAATTGGACAGTTAGTTTCTCATATCTCATATCTCATACCTCACCTAACACAACTCAGCATGAACGCAATTTTTAATAGTAATTCAATTCTGACAAAGTATACTTTAATAGGTATACTAATTCTTTCCATGCAAACGGCCTTCGCTCAAAAGGAAGGCCCTTGGATTCATTTTTCTCCTCCTGCCGGGCAGTCTAACGGGAAATATATAGTTCTTGTAGGCGGAGATGAAGCTTACCGTTCGGAAGAGTCACTTCCAATGCTGGCTAAAATATTAGCTGAGCGCCATGGGTTTCACACTACTGTACTATTCGCAATTAATCCTGAAACACAATTCATTGATCCGGATTATCATCAAAATATTCCAGGACTTGAATTTTTATCAAAGGCAGATCTTATGATAATTGCAACCCGATTTAGAGAGCTACCGGATGATCAAATGCAGCACATTCACAAGTATTTTGTTGCAGGGAAGCCCGTGATTGGTTTAAGAACAGCTACACATGCATTTTATTATAGCCGAAATCCTAATAATCAATATGCGAAATATGGATTTAAAAGTAAAGATATTGGCTGGGAAGGTGGCTTTGGGAAACATATTTTAGGAGAAAACTGGGTAAATCATCATGGAGCCAGTGGAAAGGAAGGCACCCGGGGATTAATAAATGGACTTGAAGTTGCAGATGCAAACCCGATACTGAATGGAATCAGTGATATCTGGACTACAACTGAAGTATACGGTATTAAAAGTCTTCCCTCTAATTCTAAGGTTTTACTTTGGGGCCAGGGCACAGAGGGCGTGTCACCTACAGGAGTGGGTGTCTGGAAAAGATCTATTATGCCGGTTGCCTGGACTAGAGAGTATTTAAGTGAGTCAGGGAAAAGCGGCAGAGTGTTTACAACTACAATGGGCGCAGGAATTGATTTCATCAATGAAGATTTAAGACGTTTGGTTGTGAATGCTGCCTACTGGACTGTGGGTCTGGAAAAAAATATACCGGCGAAAAGCAATGTTGATTTTGTAGGAAAATATGAGCCTACGATGTTCGGATTGGGCGGATATAAGAAAGGTAAAAAGCCAGAGGATTATAAATAATAGGTATTATATAGGATAAATTCGTTTTTGCATGAAAGGACTTACGAATTTACCTAGGCGTCCAGCAAGATAAATTCGTCAGTCGCATCCTCGAAGGTGAATACGAAGTCTCTTTCCGCTCGCCCAAGTGACTTTGTAACCCGATAGCTATCGGGTCAATAGCTATCGACTTACGAATTTACCTATGCGTCCAGCAAGATAAATTCGTCAATCACATCCACTAACTGCCCCCCCGATTTAGACTGATTTCTGTAGGATCTTTAGTGTTAAAGAAGCATTATATAGTGGAATCTTTGAATGAAATTGGGTAATTTCTTAATTAATTGAATTTCAGAATATAGTATTATTAATGTAAAGAGAAGTACTGGAATTGAGGCTTATCTCTGGATTAAATTTGATTTCACCTAAAACAATATTTAATTATGAAAAGTATTTTACTACTATTTCTCGTACTGTTTAGTGCCTCGTACTACGCAAGTGCGCAAAGTCGAGCCGTTACAGGGAAAGTAACTGATACGAAAGGAGAAACTCTTCCTGGGGTCAGTATTAAACTCAAAGGAACCTCAGTTGGGACTATGTCTGGTTCGGACGGAAGGTACTCGATCAATATATCGGGCAGCAAAAGTATCCTTTTGGTTACTTACATCGGTTTTGTAAGTCAGGAAGTTACTGTGAACAATCAAACTTCACTTGATATTGCTTTGGCTATCGATATGCAGGGATTGGAAGAAGTGGTTGTTGTAGGTTATGGTACCCAGAAAAAAGTGAATTTAACTGGTTCTGTATCTTCGGTAAGTTCTGAGCAATTGGAGAAGCGAGCAGTAACAAAATCTTCTCTTGCCTTACAGGGTCAGATGAGTGGTATTCAGGTAAGGCAAGGTGGAGGAAATCCAGCAAGTAATGGCGCTTCTTTGGTTATTAGGGGTCAGGGAACATTTAGTGGAGCGGGTACTAGTCCATTGGTTCTGGTTGATGGGATAGAAGCTTCTCTGGATCTTGTAGATCCAAATGATATTCAAAGTGTTTCAATTTTGAAGGATGCTGCTTCTGCTGCAATTTTTGGTTCAAAAGCTGCAAATGGAGTTATCTTAGTTACAACAAAGAAGGGGATAGTTGGTAAGCCAGTATTTACTTATAATTCATATATCGGTAAGACTGAGGCAACCATGGTTCCTGAGATGATTAACTCATGGGAATATGCAGAAGTAATTAATCAGGTTTTTGTTGATGCGGGTTCAGTAAAGAAGTATTCAGATGCTGACATTGAAAAGTTTAAATCAGGATCAGATCCGGTGAACTTTCCAAATTTTGATCACGTTGGTAATTTATTTGATTCAGGCAACGGTATTTCAAACCGTCATGATATTTCTGTTCGTGGAGGATCTGAACAAACACAATATATGTTTTCTTTAGGTTATTATAATGAAAACGGTATAATCACAAAAAATGATGCAAATCGCTATAATATTCGGGTAAACCTTGATAGTAGATTAAATAGTAAGCTTAAATTTAGTCTTAAGATGGCAGGAAATGTGAATAAAAATGTCCAACCGTCAGGCATCAATGGTTTAGGGCTTGGAACTATAGTTGGGGGTGTAATGCGAAATGCAAATTCTATTCCGGGTAGAATGGCGGATGGTTTTTATGGAAGAAATGAGACATTGCATCCGGAAGCGGATTTAGAAAGTGCTTCATTTTTGCAAAATAAAGGCACTAATTTTTATACTAATGGCAGTGTAATATGGGATATTTTCAAAGATCTTAAAATTACGGGGCAAATTGGTCATACTTTTGGAATTGATCAATCTAAAGCTTATGTAGCTAAATATGCCATTACCCCAACGTATGGAAATGCACTAAATAGTTTGAATGAAAATTGGACAAATAGTTCTGCATTGACCCTTCAGACAATTGCAGAGTATAATAAGAAGATAAAGGATCATTCCTTCTATCTGCTTGGTGGTGTTTCAGGTCAAACTTTTGATTATAGAGGCATTGGTGCTTTTAGAGATGCATTTCCGAATAATGGTATTTATGATATTAATGCAGGATCAGTTGCTCGTGGAGCTCAATCAGGAAGTTCCTCAAGAAATACATTGCAATCTTATTTCGGAAGATTTAATTACAGTTTCCGTAATAAATATCTGTTCGAGGCAAATGCTAGATACGATGGTTCTTCGCGTTTTCCAAAAGATAGCAGATGGGGGTTATTTCCTTCATTATCAGCAGCCTGGAGAATATCACAAGAAAGCTTTTTCATGGATTTAAAGAAGGGAATGCCATGGTTAAGTGATCTTAAAATCCGAGCTTCTTGGGGTCAATTAGGAAATCAATCGGTTGGAAACTATCCATATCAGGATTTACTGTCACTGGCCCCCGTTTATCCTTTCGGAAGTGCATTAAGTGCAGGTGCAGCAATAACTACACTTGCTAATAAAGCCATTACCTGGGAGACCACAACAGTTAAAAATGTGGGATTTGATTTAGGTCTGTTTAATGATAAATTATCGTTTTCAACAGATTACTTTATTAAGACCACTGATGACATTCTTTATAGTGTTTCTGTATCCAATGTGTTGGGAGCTACTCCTGGTCTAACCAATGCAGGTTCAGTAGAAAATAGAGGATGGGATTTTAATTTGAATTATAGAAATGCTGTTGGAGGATTTTCTTATGGAGTCTCTGCTATTTTATCACTGATTGATAATAAAGTAACAAAATTATCAAAAGTTAATCAGGACATTGCTAGAGGGCTATTTGTGGGATATCCTATAGGCAGTGCCTTTGGATATAAAAGCAATGGATTATTTGGAAGCAATGCAGATGTGACAGGTTATCCAACCCAACCATTTGCAGATCAGGCTCAGGGCGGTGGAATTAAGTATTTAGATATCAGCGGCCCAAGTGGTGTTCCAGATGGTGTAGTGAATGCGACATATGACAGGGTTGTCATTGGAAAACCTCTTCCAACTTCTACCTATGCATTAACTTTAAATGGCGGGTTTAAAAATTTCGATTTTAATTTTATGCTTCAAGGAGAAGGTGGAAGAAACGATCAAGTTAATCTTGGTCAGTTTTTCTTTCCACTAGAAAACAGTAGTAATGTGCAGCGGGATGCTTACGAGAATAGTTGGACAGCTGCAAATCCAAATCCGAATGCTGCATATCCTAAATTACGTAACATAGCCTCCGGTTTTTTTAACTCGAACCGTGTAGATTTTTGGTGCCGCGATGCTACCTTTTTAAGACTAAAAAATGCTCAAATTGGGTATACTTTGCCTAAAAAGATTATCAGTCGTGCTGGTATGAGTAGTTTGCGTTTGTATGTTAGTGGTGAAAATTTATTCACCCTTTCAAAGTTCTATAAAGGATGGGATCCTGAAATGCAAACTGGTGGTAATGCATGGTATTACCCGCTTAGCAAATTGTATGTTGCAGGTATAAGTTTGAAATTTTAATCAATTAATAAAATAATCAGATGAAAATATTTAATAGAATAAGGATAGTAAGTTTATGCATACTGATTTCTATAGTCAGTCTATCCGGGTGTCAAAAAGATTTGCTCAATCAGCAGCCATTAACAGATTTATCAGAGGGCTCTTTTTGGAGCAGTGAAGGTGATGCGATGCTGGCCTTAACTGGAATATATAATGGGAGTAGTGTTGGTAATCTAGCTCCTGGAAATGAGGTGCTTATTTTGGCAAGCATGACCGATGATTCGGACTATAAAAATAGTAAGGTAGGACTAGTGTATAGTGGTTACGTGGTTTCCAGTGAGACTCAAGTTGTCGGTTCTGTATGGCAAAGGGCTTATAAAACCATTTTTAAAGTCAATTATTTTCTTGCAAATATTGACAAAGTAACAATGGATGCAACAAAGAAGGCTCAAATAATTGCAGAAGCTAAATTTTTAAGAGCTTTTGAATATCAGCAATTGGCTATGTTTTATGGAGGTGTTCCATTGGTTAAAAAGGTTTTAACTGTTGATGAGTCAAACAGTCAGGTTCGTGCTACTTTAGCAGAAGTATCTGATTTCGCTAAAGCTGAACTTGTGGCAGCAGCTAAAGATTTACCTGCAGTTAGACCTGCTAGTGAAAAGGGTCGTATCCTGAAAGCTGGAGCACTTGCTGTTAAGGGGAGATTAGAATTGATGGGCAAAAATTGGGCAGATGCAGTTAAAACCTATAAAGAGATTATGGATTTGAATGTGCACAGCATTGACCCAAAGTATAAGGCTATATTTGAAGAAAGTGGAGAGAATAGCAAAGAGAACATTTTAATTACTAATCATCTTGCAGGTCTTTATGGGAATTCGAAAAATCAATTAAACTATCACCCGGATGCTTATGGCGGTTATCAGGAAGATGGAGCTTATGAGGAATTAGTGAACAGCTTTTTAATGAATGATGGAATGCCAATTGAAACATCACCTTTATACAATCCGGCTAATCCATTTGATAATCGCGACCCTCGTCTTTATGCCAGTATCTTTTTGCCGGGATACACCGTATTTAGAGGTGTGAAATTTACATTAGCTAATAGCGGGATAGGTAAGTTAGTTGGTGCAACTGGCTATGGCTGGAAAAAATATGTTACAGAAAGCTATGCTGGAGCCTTTAATTCATCAGGTGATGATGTGATTCATGTACGTTACGCAGAGGTGCTTTTGAGTTATTTGGAAGCTAAACTTGAAAATAATGAAGCAATTACACAAACATTGCTTGACGAGACTATTAATAAAGTTAGAGGCAGAGCAGAAGTAAATATGCCTAAAGTTACTGAAACTAGTCCTGCTTTATTGAGAGAAATAATTCGTAGAGAAAGAAGGGTTGAGTTCTGCCTGGAGCGTGATATCAGATATATGGATATTCGCAGATGGGGTATTTGGTTTGATGTTATGAATCAACAATTTCATGGCATGAAACTTACCAATGATCCAGCTAGCTACACTGCTTCAAAGGTTGAGCTTACAGGAAAGTATAAAGGCCATCTAATGTCTATTAATAAAACAGGGTCACTTAAACCAGGTTGGGCCTTACTTCCTATTCCTTTAACTGAAATGCAGTTGAATCCTAAGTTAACTCAGAATCCTGATTATTGATTATGAACCATAGTTTTTTGAAAACTATGCTATATAAAATTTAAATAGAATTTCCATCCTGCATGTGTAGGATGGAAATTCTTATTAAATGATTGTTTTTATTTTATCAAATAGTATTCGGGGAAGTTTTAACGAAATAAATAATGCATAAGTTTTCTGAATATGCTATTTAGAAAATTTAATGAATGAATCTTAGTCCGAATCACTCGGACAATTGTTTAAAAATTTACTCCAATTATCATGGTCAAAAGTATGAAAAGCACCTTATTGTTTATTTTATTTTTCGGATTTATTGTCTTTTTGAGTTCGCATTCCATAACAGAGGTTAAGGCAACAGTTCAAGGGAATGGCAAAATTTTCCGCTCTACTATTGAAAGACCCAATCAGAATCCTGTAAAAAAACTAGATCTGGGTGGAGGAGTGTCTCTCGAGGTGCTTTATATCCCACCTGGAGCTTTTAAGATGGGCAGTACGGCTGCAGAGAAGGCCTGGGCTACCGGCATTGAAGGTGGAGCAACTCCTGGAACAGCTCGTGAATCATATGAAGGAGAACAACCACGTGCGATGCGGGTAAAGGATGGCTTTTGGATGGGTCGCACTGAAGTTAGTGTAAGTCAGTTCAGACGTTTTGTAGAAGAAAGTGGTTACATTACAGATGCGGAGAAACCTGGGGGTAAAACTCAGGTTTTTGACCCTGAATGGAAGATTACTGCCAAAGCACCACCTCATCCTTGGATAGCTTTAAGTGGGAAAAGCTGGCGCGATCCGAACTTTGGGTTCCCGTTAAGAGATAACTATCCGGTTGTTTGTGTGAGCTGGAATGATGGCAAAGCGTTTTGCGAATGGTTGACTAAGCGGGAGAGGGCAGCAGGCCGGCTAACTAAGGGACTGGAATATCGCCTGCCTACCGAAGCAGAATGGGAATATGCTGCAAGGGGTGGTCTTGAAGATACCTATTTCTGGTGGGGTAATGAACTGAGTGAAGGAGAAGGCCGTTTGAACATTTCGGCTATTGACTTTTTACCTGGGCGTAACAAAACATGGCCATTAGCTAAAGCACCTTGGAGTGATGGTTTTGCTTTTGTTTCTCCTGTTGATTATTTCGGAGAAAAGGGAAGAAATGGTTTTGGACTTGCGGATATGTGTGGCGGTGTATGGGAAATTGTTCTAGATCATTTTGATCCAAAAGGCGGCCATGAAGAGCCTCTTTTTACTGATCAGAATTATAAACCAGTTTGTCGTAGCGGAAATTACTTTGACGTTCCGGGAAATGCCCGTATTGCAGTTCGTCTGGGACTTCATGGAATAAGCTATTCCGATTCAAGGGATGGTTTTCGGATTGCTTTAGGTATTGCACGCGACAAAAAGTAACGGGCTAAAGATTCTGCTTTGCATCAATAATCTGATTTGAGCCAGGATCATTAAATAGCTATTTCTTGGAGATTGCGCGTCTTTAAATTTGTTGAGATGATTAATACAAAATAGTTAGATTACTTAATGCATTGACATTTATTAGAATTATATTTAATTCAACAAATTGATGTAATATTCTATTCCGATAAATTTATAGAAAATAGTATTATTAATGTAAATAGGAGTATCTGATTAATGTGTCTAATAATGTGAAATTCGAATTCGCTTTAAATCCTTTTAAAAATGAAAAAAAGAAGTCAACGTCGTGATTTCATAAGAACCGCAGCTTTAGCTGGAATAGGTCTTGGAATAACTAGTATGTCCCAAATGTTATTTGCCAATGATGTTTCTCAGAAAAAGATCAGAGTAGGTATTATTGGATTATCTGTTCATGCGGAGGCTTTTTCAGAAATGCTCAATGCAGAAGTAACCGATGCAGATATCAGTGGCTTCAGGGTAGTTGCAATTCATCACCCTGCAGGGAATCCTGATGTAGAATTTAAAGCGGAGATGCTTGCCGACTGGGCGACGAAGGCTAAAGGGCGGGGTATTGAACTTGTTGACTCTATTGATAAGTTACTTGATATGTCAGATGTAATAATGCTTGAAACTAATGATGGTAGGCCACATATGGAGCAGTTATTGCCTGTTTTTAAAGCTGGTAAACCTGTATTTATCGATAAGCCAATCGGAGCGAACTTAAAGGAAGTTGTGCAAATATTGAACGCTGCTAAAAAATATAAAGTACCTGTTTTTTCTTCATCATCGCTGCGATATGTGAGCGGAGCCCAGGAAATTAGAAATGGGAAAGTAGGTAAAGTTTTGGGTGCTGAGGCCTATAGCCCTGCCTCATTACAGGCCTCTCATACTGATATGTATTGGTATGGAATACATGGCGTTGAGTCATTATATACAATAATGGGAGGCGTTGGCTGTCAGCAGGTTACCCGCACTCATACTGATGGTTCTGATGTTATTGTTGGTACCTGGGAAGGTGGTCGAATTGGAGTATTCAGAGGTTTAAGGGCTGGTACAAGAGGTTATGGAGGAACAGCTTTTGGAGAAAAAGGGATAGCCAATGTTGGGACATTTGAAGGTTACCGTCGATTGCTAGTTCCGGTTGCAGAATTCTTTCGTACCTTAAAATCTCCTGTTGATCTTGCTGAAACACTTGAGATTTATGCTTTTATGGAAGCGGCTGATGAAAGCAAAAGGCTTGGTGGAGTTCCTGTTACTCTAGCAAGTGTACTGGCAAAGGCTAATTAATCATAATCTTTTATCATTCTAATTAAATTACAATTTCTATTTTTTTACATTAAATATTAAGCATTTATGAAAAAGTATAATGTAGGTATAATTGGTTATAGCTGGGTTGCTACTGCACACATCACAGCTATCAATAAAAGTCCAAATGCTCAAGTCACAGCTATTTATTCATCGCGCCCCCATGATGATGCTGCTGAAAGTGAAAAATGGGGCTCTCCGATCAAAACCTATACCGATTTAAACGCAATGTTATCCGATAAGAGTATTGACGCAGTGTCAATCACAAGTTATTCTGATCAGCATGCTGCCCAGGCGGTTGCCGCTGCCAGAGCTGGTAAACATATCATTCTTGAAAAGCCTATGGCACTTTCATGGGAAGACTGTTTACTGATTGAGTCTGAAGTTAAAAAGGCAGGAGTTAAGGTTTGTATCTGTTTCGAATGCCGTTATTCTAACCAATTTATGGTTACTAAAGCACTTGTGGATACTGGTTTGATTGGAGATATTCATTATGCTGAGGTTGATTACCTCCACGGACTTGGTCCATGGTATGGTCAGTACCACTGGAATATTAAAAAGGATAAAGGTGGTAGCTCTATTCTTACAGCGGGTTGCCATGCATTAGATGCTATGCTTTTATTCATGGGAACTGATGTTGAAGAAGTTACCAGCTATGAAACCAAATCTAAAAATCCAATTTTTCAAGCTTATGAATATACTACCAGTAGGGTAAGTATATTCAAATTCAAAGATGGCAGAGTTGGTAAATCTTCGGCTATTATTGATTGTATCCAACCTTACTATTTCCATACCCATCTTTTTGGCAGTGAAGGTAGTCTGCTGGACGATAAGTTTCACTCTGAGAAACTCGGGACTGACCATCATTTATGGAGTTCTTTGGCAATGAAAATGCTCGATACAGGAGATGTTGCAGATCACCCTTATCAGGCACAGTTTGATAAGTTTTTTGAATGTCTGCTTGAAGGGGTTAACATGCCACTTACAAGTTTGAGTGATGGTATAAAAACTCATGAGATCATTTTTGCTGCGGACAAATCAGCTGCGACCGGTAAACCAGTGAGATTATAATATTATTTGATTAGGGCTTAATGAAGAAGACAGCACTTGCCGTAGCCGCACATCCTGATGATATTGAATTCATGATGGCCGGAACACTGGTCTTATTAAAGAATCAAGGCTATGAGATTCATTATATGAATCTTTCAACCGGGAATTGTGGTAGTATAGAATCTGATTCTTTAACAACTACTGAAATAAGGTTGCAGGAAGCCCAAAATGCTGCAGATATTTTGGGGGCCCAATTCCATGGTCCGATATGCAATGATTTTGAGATCTTCTATGAACTTGAATTGCTCAGAAAGTTAACGGGAGTTATCCGTTTGGTTAAACCCTCGGTAATCTTAACTCATTCGCCATCTGATTATATGGAAGACCATATGAATACCAGTCGTTTGGCAGTTACAGCTGCTTTTATTCGTGGTGTACCTAATTTTCCTGCTGATCATGCTGCTGTAACTAATTACGACTGTGCCGTTTACCATGCCCTGCCTCATTCACTTTTAGACCCTTTGCGACGGAAGGTAATACCTGAGATTTTTATAGATACCAGCGCTGTCCATGCCACTAAGCGTGAAGCTCTGGAGGCTCATAAAAGTCAGCAGAATTGGCTGGAAGACAGTCAGAAAATGAATTCCTATATCCAAGCAATGGAAAATTTCTCATTAACAGTTGGAAGCATGTCTAATCGCTTTGAACATGCTGAAGGGTGGAGGAGACACCTGCATTTTGGTTTCTCCGAAGGTGGATTTGATCCTTTGAAAGAACTGGGAGCATGTTATTTAACAAATGAAGATTACAAATTCGAATAAAAAACATTAAACAATAAAATACTATAACAATTTTAAAAGAATATTATGCGTAAGATTAGTTCTATTGCTCCAGGTTGGTGGGATTATACCACCTTGGATTTAGGTCAGAAAGTAACAGATAAAATTGCAGCCTTGACACCTGAGGAAATGATCGCTATGTCAAGACCAGGGTTCAAAGTTATTTTTTATGACACAATTGAAGAGTTTTATTTAGCAGAGGCAATGGAGTATGTAAGTACATGGAAATCAGCAACTGCTAGCAATCCGGTTGGTATATGCGGCCCGATTGGTCCGACTGAGCAGTTACCTCTGGTTGCAATGCTTGTAAATGAATTGGGATTGTCTCTTAAACATGCACACTTTTGGTGTATGGATGAATGGGTAATTGATGGCAAAGAAGTATCCGAAGATCATCCTTTATCTTTTAAAAGAACTTTCAAATCATTATGTCTAAATAGAATTCGTAAAGATTTAGTGATGCCTGATGAGAATTTGCATTTTGCACAAGCTGATACCGCCAAATACATCAATAGCTGGACGAAAGCTAAATGTGCGATTATGCAGGGTGGACAGGGAGATGTGAAACACTGGGCATTTAACGAGCCACCGATGCGTGAAGGAAAATATATTGATAACCCACCAACGGTTGAAGAGTATAAACAACTAACCACTCGTGTTCTTGACCTGCATCCCATTACAATTGCACAAAATTCTAGGTTGCATTGTGGAGGAAATGCTCCTTCAATCCCAACTCAGGCAGTAACAGTAGGTCCTAAAGAAACCTGGCAGGCAGACAAAGTTTCAATTTGGCATGCAGGTGCACATGATAATCCTTTCGGACAAAGGTTGACTACCTATATGATTTCAAATAATATTCCTGATGTATCTGTTCCAATGTCTGTACTTGCAGATCATCCAAATGTTCAGTTCAACTTTTTGAGATCTGGATTAGGCACATGTTCGGTTGAAATGCATTAAAATAAAGCATATATTTTACTTGAAAAACAATAAAAAAAGGATGGATCAACTCAAAGAACTAAGAAAATTATCGGTGAGACCTATTTTTCTTAATTACAGAAATTTTTTAAAATACTGTGCACCTGCACTTTTACTCCCTTTAATAATATTTTTATTGGGTTGGACACAGAATCCAAAGTTTGAACTACAATCGGGTGATAGAATTGCAATTATCGGAAATGGACTTGCCGATAGGATGCAGCATGACGGTTGGATGGAAACCTATCTGCAATCTGTTTATCCAAATGGAAAATTAGTTTTCAGAGAACTGGGTTATACCGGTGACCAGGTACATTATCGCCCACGTTCACATGAAGGTTTCGAAAATAGCGATACGCACTTAACCAGTGTTGGGGCTAACGTTATTTTTGCTTTTTTCGGATATAATGAGTCTTTTGAAGATAAACCGGCAGAGTTTAAAAAGCAATTAGTTGCTTTTATTGACTATACCAGGAAGCAGAAGTATGATAAAAAAGTTGCTCCTCGTTTGGTTCTGTTTTCGCCAATCGCGCATGAAAACCTGAATTCTAAAAATTTACCTGATGGGAAAGAGAACAATCGCCGTTTAGCGGCCTATACTATCGCCATGGCTCAGGTAGCTAAAGAAAAGGGAGTTCCTTTTCTGGATTTGTTCAGTGCCACACAAAAAATGTATGACAGTACGACTGAGCCTTTAACTATTAATGGGATTCACCTGAATAGTGAAGGTAATAGAAGATTGGGTCTTTATATCACTGAAAATCTGTTCGGTAAAAAAGTCAGTATGGCCAAAGTCGGACTGGATTCATTGCGTAGCTCTGTTTTAGACAAAAACTGGCATTGGTTTAGCCGTTATCGCGCAACCAGTGGAAATGATGTCTGGGGTACTCGTACTATACAGGATGGTAACCATGTTACGCTTCAGAATGAGTTAAGGATGCTGGAAGCCATGACTGCCAATCGCGATAAGCGCATTTGGGCAAGAGCACAAGGCAAAGATATTAAGGTTGATGACAGTAATGTTCCTGAGCCATATCCTGTTGGTACACATATTACGCGAAATGTAGAATACCTGGGTGCCGAAGAAGCGATCAAGCGGATGACGATACCTAAAGAGTTTAAGGTTACTGTTTTCGCTTCTGAAGAAAAGTTTCCTGAGGTCGCTAATCCTGTGGCAATGCAGATTGATACTAAAGGTCAAATTTGGGTTGCTTCATGGGCTACTTATCCAAAGTGGGAGCCAATGAAACCAATGAATGACCGTATTGTTACTCTGAAAGATGAGGATGGTGATGGAGTTGCTGATAAGGCAATAACTTTTGCCTATGTTTCAAATCCTACTGGCTTTGAATTATGGAATGGTGGTGTGATTGTAGTTTCATCACCTGATATTTTATTTCTTAAGGATACTGACGGAGATGGAGTAGCTGATGTACGATACCGTATGTTGGGTGGTTTGGGCTCTGATGATACTCATCATACTGCAAATAATCTTATTTTAGGTCCGGATGGTAATATTTACTATCAACGTGGGATTTTCATTCTCGAGAATATTGAAACCCCTTGGCGTAAGAGTGCTGAATCTGGTGAAGCTGGACTTTATCGCTTTAACCCCCGTACTTTTGATTTCTCATTGGTAGTAGATAATACTCCTAACCCGCATGGAATCAGTTTTGATAAATGGGGAAATCAATTTATCACAGATGGTACAACAGGCAAGGCTTTCCAGGTATATTTTAAGCGTACAGTTACTTCAACTACCGACAAGGGTGATTTTGAGAAGCGTCCTTTGTTTAAGCAAACTATCCGACCATATACTTCAAGCCAGATCTTATCTAGCGGAAATTTCCCGGAAGAATATCAGAATAACTTGATGGTTTATAATGTAATTGGATTTCAAGGAATAAAAAGATATAAATTAAACTATCTGGATGAGGGTGTTATTGAGGGTGTAGAAGCCGGCAATTTAATTTTTACCGGAAGCAATCCAACTTTTGCGCCAAGTACAGAAGCGACTCCACGGGTTGTAGCTAAAGATTATACAGGAGATCCTAACTTCCGTCCAAGTGATGGTGTTGTAGGATTTGATGGAGCATTGTATTTTGCAGACTGGCATCAGGCGATAATAACCCATTCACCTTATAATCTAAGAGATCTAAGTCGTGATCACGAGCATGGACGTATCTATCGCATGGTTGCTGTAGATCGGCCATTACAAAAGCCAGTTTCGATTTACGGTGAGCCCATTGAAAAACTTTTGGAGTTATTCAGAAATCCTGTTGATGGAATACGTCATGCAGTTCGCCTTGAGCTGAGCGCCAGAAATACGGATGAAGTAATCCAGAAAGCACAGGAATGGGTTGCTAAATTAGATCCAAAGAAAAAGGAAGATGCTTTGCCAATGCTTGAAATTCTTTGGTTGCATCAGCAGCACAATGTAATAAACAGACCCTTACTTGTAAAAGTTCTTAGCTCGCCAGAATATCAGGCAAGACTGGCAGCTCAAAAGGTAAATTTCTTCTGGAGTGGAAAGGATACATTCAAGCCGGGTAAATCTGAGTCAACCGTTTCCGGAATGCAATTCAGAACCGGATATGAAAAATTTTGGAAAGATCTTGGAAATAACGATGCAACTAAAGAACATCAGGATCATAAACCTGATGCTTCAAAATCTGCCACACCTGCAAGTCAGGCTTCTACTAGCAAAGGCCCTGAATTACAAAATGATAGGGTTGCGATCCTGACCATTGAAGCTACTGATGAATTGCGTTTTAAAGTTAAGGGCAAATTATTGTCAGATTTTACTGTAAAAGTAGCACAACCGGTCGAATTAACTATTGAAAACCTTGGTTTAATGCCTCATAATCTTTTGATAATCAAACCTGGTACTGTTGAACTAGTTACGCAAAAGGCTTTTGAGTTAGGAGACAAAGGAGCTGCAAAGAATTATGTTCCGGAAGGCGATATGGTACTTTATGCAACTAAGTTGTTAAATGGCGGTGGTAAGGAGACGATTAAATTTACCGCTCCCGCAACAGCAGGAGATTATCCTTTCGTTTGTACATTCCCGGGTCACTCGTTTACGATGCGTGGAATTATGAAGGTGGTAAAATAATTGTGAAATAAAATATACAGTATTAACACTTGAACTAAAGTTTAGATATCAAGAACTGATGAACTCGAAATCAAAAATGAGCAATACCAATCTTCAACAAGAGATTAAGGTAGGAATTATAGGCCTTTCAGTTCATAGTGCAGCGTATACAGAAATTATGAATTCCGGTGCATCGAGCCCGGAATTTACTGGCTGTAGAGTGGTAGCTATTTTTCATCCTAAGGGTAATCCGGATGTGGAATTCGCTGAAAAACAGCTGCAGAGTTTTACAGATACGATAAAAGGTCAAGGTGTAGAGTTTGTTGGTTCAATTAAAGAATTAGTAAAAAAGGTTGATGCGGTCATGGTATTAACTAACGACGGTCGACCCCATTTGAAAGAGATCATGCCGGTATTGAGGGCAGGGAAACCAGTTTATGTGGATAAACCACTTGCTGCAACGCTATCGGATGTACTGGCCATCTTTAAAGTATCAGGAAAATATAAAGTGCCCCTGTTTTCCTGTTCACCACTCCGTTATGTCAAAGAAGCTCAGGACCTCCGTCAGGGGAAATTAGTAGGGAAGGTTTTGGGTGCAAGTACCTATGGTCCGGCGCCTATACAGAAATCTCATGCTGATCTCTTTTGGGATGGTATTCATGCGGTTGAATCCCTGTATACTGTAATGGGGGGAACCGGATGTAAAACAGTTACCCGAACGTTTACAGATGATGCCGATGTAGTTGTTGGAAACTGGGAAAATGGCCGGGTAGGAGTCTTTCGTGGTGCCCGTAAAGGAAGAAGTGGCTTTGGAGGTACAGCATTTGGAGATAAAGGAATAACTTCTATTGGAGTATTTACTGGCTATCGCCCATTGGTGGTAGCCATTGTAGAGTTTTTTCGTTCAGGCATAGCTCCTGTAAGTAATGAAGAAACGATAGAGATTTATACCTTTATGGAGGCTGCAGATGAAAGTAAAAGACTCGGGGGTATTCCAATTAGCCTGTCTGAAGTATTATTACGGACAAAAAAAACAAATAAAGGCGGTGCTTTCCTGATGGATTTCAATTCTTGAATTTCGTGTAGTGAATTTTATCCTTCTCTGATTATCCAGCTTTTGTGAAAGCACATAGCCCATAACTTAAAATTCATATCAAAAAATCAAAGAAAATCAGGTGTATGATACTGGGTAGGATCTGAGATGAAAAATTAATTAATTATTAAATAAATAAAAATAAAGATGAAAGCGAGTAGATTAAATAGATTATTCAATGAAAAATCAGGTAGATGTTTTGATGTTGCCCTTGACCATGGGTTTTTTAATGAATTAACTTTTTTAGGTGGGATAGAGAACATTGAAAAGTCAGTCAAAATTCTGATTGATGCAGATCCAGATGCAATTCAGCTGACAGTTGGACAGGCACATCATTTACAATCTGTGTCCGGAAAGAAAAAGCCTTCTTTAGTTTTAAGAACAGATGTTGCCAATGTTTACGGTCTTGAACTTCAATCCGTATTATACAGCAGAATGATTGAAGAGCCTGTGCTTCAGGCAATTCGTCTTGATGCTACCTGTGTGGTTGTTAATCTGTTTCGTATTCCTGGAGCTCCTGAAGTAACAGATCAGTGTATTCAGAATATTTTGAAGTTAAAGCCAATGTGCGACTATTACGCTATGCCATTAATGATCGAGCCATTAGTATTCCGCCCAAACAGTGAGGCTGGAGGCTATATGGTTGATGGAAATATAGATATTATCTTGCCTCTTGTAAGGCAGGCGGTAGAATTGGGGGCTGATATTATTAAGGCAGACCCTTGCGAGAATGTAGAAGATTATCATAAAGTTGTTGAGGTAGCAGGATCTGTTCCAATTCTGGTTAGAGGAGGTGGTCGTGCTGAGGATGAAGAATTATTGGATCGTACCTATAAATTGATGCAACAGGGT
Organism: Sphingobacteriaceae bacterium; assembly: GCA_947479815.1. GTDB lineage: Bacteria > Bacteroidota > Bacteroidia > Sphingobacteriales > Sphingobacteriaceae > Daejeonella. The sequence continues at coordinate 61,976 of CANKAT010000001.1, read as the reverse complement.
GTTAAAGGGATCGTGTATGGCAGAAATGTAGTACAGCATGCTAATCCAGGCGGTATGACAAGGGCATTAATGGCTATTGTACACGATGGCGCAAAACCAGCAGACGTTATTGCCTGGGTTAAGGGAAGTAAATAAATTATTATGAAAGTTGTAAATGTTGGCATTATAGGAGGTGGTTTAATGGGCAAGGAAGTGGCCGGTGCTTTTGGACGCTGGTTCTCATTAAATGATTATCCTGTTAAAGTGGAGTTAAAGGCCGTTTGTGATCTAAATGTTAATACCTTAAAATGGTATGAGCAAATTCCTTCTGTTGAATTATTGACCACAGATTATAAAGAGTTATTGGCATCTTCCAAGGTAGATGTAGTTTATGTTGCCCTACCTCATTTTCTTCATGAACAATATTATATCGAAGTAATTGAAGCAGGTAAAGATCTATTGGCTGAAAAGCCTTTTGGAATGGACCTCGCGGCAGCAAAAAGGATCAATACAAAAATTGCAAATTCGAAGAGTTTTGTAAGATGCTGTTCTGAGATGCCCTTTTTGCCGGGTCCTCAGCGAGTGATAAGCGAAGCCCTTTCGGGGAGAATCGGTGAGATCATCGAAATAAATGCAGGCTTCTGTCATTCAAGTGATATGGATCCTCTCAAACCGATCAACTGGAAAAGACAGTCAAAATTCTGTGGTGAAATAGGTGTAATGGGAGATTTGGGTATGCATGTTATGCATATTCCGGTAAGATTGGGATGGATACCTAACAAGGTATATGCTCATCTGCAAAAGATCATCACTACAAGGCCTGATGGAAAAGGTGCTTGGAGTGAATGTGATACCTGGAATAATGCAACTTTGTCAACCTCAGTTAACATAGATAAAAAAGATATTCCAATGTCTCTTGAAATGAAGCGATTAAAACCAGGGGAGACTAATTCCTGGTATATAGAAGTTCTGGGAACCGAAGGAGGTGTACGTTATAACACTAAAGATACCAAGGCGTTATGGATCTTTAAACGGGAAAAGGAACAGTTTTGGAAACGGGTGGATCTTGGTTTTCAGGTTCCATTTCCTACAAGTACTGGTTCAATATTTGAGCCTGGATTCTCTGATTGTTTTTTGCAGATGCTGGCGGCATATTTTGCGGAGCGGGAAGGATTTTTGAATGACCGTTTCGGCTGTGTTACTCCTGAAGAAGCACTCATGAGCCATCAATTATTTAATGCGGCTTTAAAATCTTACGAGACTAAATCTGTTATGGATGTAGTATGATGTATTCGATATGAAGGAAAATATTGGAATGGGGATTTTAGCTGGAGGTAACTGGATCATTGATAATGTCAAAATCATAGATGTTTATCCAAAGGAAGATAAACTAGCGAATATCCTCAAAGAGAGTAACAGTAATGGTGGTGCTCCATATAGTGTATTAAAAGCAATCAGTAGGATGGGATTCCAGTTTCCATTAAAAGGAATCGGAGCAATTGGAGATGATGAAAGAGGTGATTATATTTTGAACGAATGTCAAAAGCTTAATATTGATTCGAGTCAAATTATCAAAGTGCAGGATTCAAATACATCATATACTGATGTAATGACTGTACTTGGGACCGGAAGACGTACTTTTTTTCATTCAAGAGGTGCCAATGCTCACTTAGATGAATCTTATTTTAACTTTTCAGGTCATAAATCGAAGATATTTCATTTAGGGTATTTATTACTTCTCGATCGATTGGACGCTATTGGTTCAGATGGACTTACAGGTGCCGCAAAAGTACTAAAGGAAGCCAGAAAATGTGGGATGGTCACATCGGCAGATTTGGTCAGTGAACAATCTGAACGATTCAAAACTATTATTCCCCTAGCATTGCAGTATGTTGATATCCTGTTTGTTAATGAGTTTGAAGCCGGGATGTTAACCGGTATTGAAATCTGCGATGAAGAAGGGGAATGCTCAATTGTTAATGCATATAAGGCAGCTGATACTATTTTAAATGCCGGGGTTCAAAGATGGGTAATTATTCATTTTCCGAAAGGAGCAATAGCACTGAATAAAAGTGGGGATAAATTATTTCAGCCAAGTGTTAAAATGTCGGCAGAGAACATCAAAGGGTCGGTTGGTGCCGGAGATGCTTTTGCAGCAGGTGTTTTAGCAGGATTTCATGATGATTGGACGATGGCGAAATGCTTGTTATTAGGAGTAAATGTTGCCGCTGCCAGTTTAATGGATGCCAGTTCTTCCGAAAGTATTGTTCCATGGCAGGAGTGTTTGAAACTTGGAGAGAATTTTGGTTACAACGAAGTCAAATTTCGATAGGAGCCTCATAATCTATACTATTTAAATATATTTCTGGGGGAAAACAGATATGTATAACATTATGATACTATCCTTTAGTATATTAATGCTTTAATTAATCATTTCTTAATGGGATTTTTAAAAATTACATCTGGCAATGATAAAAGCAATAAAAATAAACAGATGAAAAGAACATTGATTATTCTAAAATCCAATGACTTTTATATCCCTCTGAGATTAATCGGCGGTATTTTCATTTTGCTTTTTCAGTTTCCTTCCTTTGCACAAGATCCGGTTTTTAGTGCCGGAGCCTCAATTGCAAATATCAGTCCTTCTCTAGGTGAGGGAATTGCTGGAGGTTGGATGCCCTTGCCCATAGCTACTCATATTCATGATGAATTGCATGCCCGCTCTCTGGTTCTGGATGATGGCAAAGTTCGTCTTGTTTTTATGGTTATAGATAATGTGGAGCTCCCACGTGAAGTTTTTGATGCGGCAAAACGACTTATCACCCAAGAAACAGCGATTCCAAAAGAGCGGATAATGATGTCATCGACACATTCCCATTCTACTACCTGGGCGGGTCATGAAATCAATCCCCCGGAGCCTTCGTTGAGCATCCGTGCCAGTTCGGGAGTAGAATACCCTAAACCTCTCGATAATTATCAGCGTTTTGTGGTGCGTCGAATGGCTGATGGAGTGCGTGTAGCATTGAATAACCTGGAACCTGCCCGTATAGGATGGGGCGCAGGAAGTGTGCCGCAGCATGTTTTCAACCGCCGCTGGAAATTGAAAACACCGGTTAATAATCCTTTTGGAGTTTCTGAAGAGGTTCAGATGAATCCGGGTATTGCTAACCCCAATTTATTGGAGCCAGCCGGGCCGACTGATCCTCAGGTTTCCTTCTTGTCTGTTCAATCATTGAAGGGAAAACCTATATCAATATTGGCTAATTATTCCCTTCACTATGTTGGAGGAGTGCCTAAAGGACATATTTCTGCAGATTATTTTGCAGTCTTTGCCGATCGCCTTCAAGAACTGTTAAAAGCCGATCGCCAGGATATCCCCTTTGTAGGCATTATGTCAAATGGTACAGAGGGAGATACAAACAATATTGATTTTCGGGGGCCGGTTATACCATATCCAGCCTATGCCAAGATGAAGATAGTTGCGAATGACGTCGCACAAGAAGTGTTCAGTGTTTATCAGACCCTAGAGTACAAAAATTGGGTGCCCCTTGGTGCAGCGCAAACTGAACTTACTCTGGATGTAAGAAGGCCAGATGCACAAGCGCTTGCCTGGGCTGAGAAAGCCATGCAGAAAGAAAAGCCTGATCATGCTATGGAAAAGGTCTTCGCCGAGCGAACTATACAAATGAAGGAATGGCCTGAAAACATAGATGTGATTCTCCAGACTTTCAAAGTCGGAGATTTAGGAATAGCGGGAATTCCTTTTGAGGTCTTTGCAGAAACGGGATTAGAGGTCAAAGCCAAAAGCCCTTTTGAAAAGTCTTTTACCATCGGATTGGCAAATGGAGGTTATGGATATCTCCCAACTCCTGAACAGCATAAAATGGGAGGATATGAGACCTGGATGAGTGTCAATAAGGTCGAAAAAGAAGCTTCCCGAAAGATAGTGATTGAAATTCTTAAACTTTTCAATCAGGTAAAATTATGATTGGTTTTTGGAAATTAGAATTAAATAAGTCTAGCAATATAATTTTTTACCTGCAAGGTTTTAATTTAAACAAGCAATAACAAGAATAAATATGAAAAATATAATTAAATTTCTAAATTATGGTTGTACTGCTAGGCTTTTAACTATGGTTTTCAGTTTTATACTGATGCTATTATTTGATTCCCAGCTTTATGCTCAGAATACTACTTTCCGAGCTGGTGCATCAACTGCAAACATAACTCCACCCTTGGGTTCAGGTTTAGTGGGAAACTTTGGTATTCCACCTCCTGCAAATTATGTCCACGACGAATTGCATGCACGCAGCCTTGTTCTGGATGACGGAACCACAAAACTGGTGTTTGTTGTGGTAGATAATGTGGGTATTATCCGTGAAGTATTTGATGAGGCCAAACGATTGATCTTTGAAGAAACAAAGATTCCCACAGCCCAGATTCTGATATCTTCAGACCATACACATTCTGCCAGTAGTGCCAGCGGACTTGGAAACTTAAGAGGTGGATGGAATGCTGGAATGCCTCTTGATGATTACCAGCGTTTTCTTGTCCGCCGGATTGCGGATGGAGTGCGTATAGCAGTAAATAATTTGGAACCTGCCCGCATTGGTTGGGGTGCCGGGAATGTGCCTCAGCACCTTTTTAACCGCCGATGGAAAATGAAAAATCCGGTAGTCAATCCATTCGGTGGTATGGATCAGGTACTGATGAATCCGGGGATCAAAAATCCGGAGCTGCTTGAACCGGCAGGGTCAACAGATCCGCAAGTATCATTCATTTCGGTTCAATCTCTAAAAGGACGTCCAATTGGGATACTGGCAAATTATTCCCTTCATTACGTTGGTGGTGTACCCAAGGATCATATTTCGGCAGATTATTTTGCAGTTTTTGCAGGCCGTATTCAGGAATTAGTAAAGGCAGACCGTCAGGATCCTCCATTTGTAGGAATCATGTCTAATGGTACATCAGGAGATGTAAACAATATCAATTTCAGTGGTCCGGCAGAAAAGCATGAACCTTATGCCAAAATGCGTATCGTTGCCAATGATGTTGCTAACGAAGTTCTTCGCGTATATCAGACCATACAATACAAAGATTGGGTTCCCTTGCGTGCGGCACAGTCGGAACTGAATTTGAAAGTTCGCAGACCTAGTCCTGAAATGATTGCCTATGCTCAAAAGGTTCTTGCAAAGCCTGAGACAGAAACGCCTGTTCACCGTCTAGAGAAAACCTATGCAGAACGAACTATGCAAATGAATGGATGGCCTGATAATATTGATGTGCTTATGCAGACCTTTCGGATCGGAGAATTAGGTGTAGCAGCTATTCCTTTTGAGGTTTTTACAGAAATAGGTCTTGAAATCAAAGCAAAAAGTCCTTTCAAATCTTCCTTTACCATTGAACTGGCAAATGGTAGTTATGGATACCTTCCTACCCCTGAACAACATCAGTTAGGTGGTTATGAAACTTGGCTAGGTACCAATAAAGTTGAAAAAGAAGCATCCCGAAAAATTGTAACTGAAATTCTTAAACTTTTTAACCAGGTAAAACCATGAACTATATTTTAACAATTTTCAATCTCTGCCTCCTCGCTGTATCAACTATGGCAGCTGACGGTACTAAGCCGGCACCTATTTTTAAAGCCGGATTTGCTGAGCAGGATATTACCCCGGATATTGGTATGGAATCGCCTGGAAATTATGGAAAATCTTATCATAAGACCTTTCATGACCCCTGTAAAGTTCGTGCCGTCGTATTTGATGATGGACAGAAGCGTGTAGCTCTGGTTGGGATCGATTTGCTTTTTGTAACCCGTCATCTAGTACAGGAAGTACGGGCTGAGATTCAGAAGCGTTGCGGCATCCTGCCGGCTGATGTGATGATTGGAGCATCTCACTCTCATTCATCAGGGCCAATCGGGATGGGTGAACCTGGAGATTTTGACAAAGCCTCACCTTTGGTGAAAGATCTGGTCAATAATAATTCTATCGTTTCTAATCCCGGATATACACAAGTTCTTAAAAAACAGATAGTTGATGCGGTGGTGCTTGCGAATGAAAATCGTGTAGATGCTAAGCTTGCCGTTGGGAATGGGCATGAAGATAAAGTTTCATACAACCGTCGTTTGCGGATGAAAAATGGATTGAGCTATTCCCATCCTGGTGCAGGAAATCCTGATATTGTTGATTACGCAGGGCCAATTGATCCGCAGGTAGGGACCGTTGGTGTATGGAATTTAAAAGGGAATTTGTTGGGCACTGTAGTTAATTTCTCATGCCATGCCACAACGAGTCCGGGAGGTATTTCAGCAAGTTGGATTGGTTCAATGGAAAGGACCATACGCGGGGCAACTGGAAATGCAGCATTGCCGGTAGTTTTTATGCAGGGTGCTTGTGGTGATATTACTCAGGTGGATAACCTAACTAAATTTCAAAATCCGGGGGCTGAAGAATGGTGGGATATTGTTGGAGGCCGCGTGGGTGCTGAGGCTTATAAAACCCTCCTTTTAATTCGCCGTGGTGCAGGAAGTGAAATTCCGCTTGATAGCAGGCAGCGGGTCTGGACGGTTAAGCGTCGTATCCCAACTCCTGAGAAAGTTCAAAATGCATTGGAACTGGTAAAGGCAGGTCCTGAGAAATCGGGTACTACTGAATGGACTTTTGCAAAAGAGATTCTTGTATTGGATGCAATCATAAAAGCCAGGCCATTAGTGGAAGTTGAAGTACAAGCTATACAGGTTGGCCCGATGGTATTCGTGTCGAATCCTGCAGAATATTTTGTTCAGTACCAATTGGATATCAAGGCGGCAAGCAAATTCCCATTCACTTTCGTGGTTGAACTCGCCAATGGTATAACAGGCTATGTTCCAACAGAAGAAGCATTAGGCCCTAATGGTGGAGGTTATGAAACGCGTCTCACTTCATACAGTAACCTGGAAGTTTCTGCCGGAAGACAGTTTGCCAATACAGGAATTGAACTGGCTAACCAAATGATACCCGGTAAAGTGCCATTACCTCCTCCACCGCCACCATTTAAAGCACCGTGGGCCTATGGAAATCTGCCACCGGAATTGAAGTGACAGGGTGATGTCATTGCGAGCCCGCCTGACCGGACGAGCAGGGAGGTATGACGAAGCAATCTTTTGACGGTTAGTGGTATTAGCGAAGAGATTGCTTCGCTATGCTCGCAATGACAAAGCGCAACACCCGCAATGACAAAGCGCAAGCCTCGCCAAGGGATTGCGGTTTAAAAAATGGTCTCGCAAAGACGCAGAGACGCAAGTGAATAAATTGTAAGGCTTAGCGTCTTTGCGTCTTTGCGAGAGAAAAATCCCGCTATACTAGTCGGTGTTTTCGCCGACCAGAGAGCTAGTGGTACGGTGATAACACCGATCACAGGGAAATTTTAAATCAGAAACACATCGTTAAATTATAAGAAATGAAAAAATCCAAAGTCCTTTTAAAAGTCCCGCATCTAATTTTGTTTTCCATCAATAGGAATCCTTTTTTGATGTTAATTGTGCTGATTATGACAAATTTTTCAGCCAATGCCCAGGATGCTTCCCGAAAACTTTTCAGGGCCGGTGCTGCTACAAGTAATATCACTCCTAAAATTGGAACATCCATCAATGGAAATATGAAGGATGGTATGGTCAAACAAATTCATGATGAAACACATGCTCGCTGTATTGTATTGGATGATGGGAAAACCAAATTGGCTATACTTACTGTAGATCTTTGTATGATTTATAGGGAGGAATTGGATGCAGCTAAACGCAGGGCACATGAATTAACCAATATTCCTATAGAAAACATGATGATATCCGCCATTCATACGCATTCAGGCGGGACAGCTTGCTCGGTATTTCAAAGTGATCCGGATCCGGAATATCTGAAATTCCTCAGAGAAAGAATTGCTGATGCGGTAGTTCGTGCAAATAATAATCTTGTGCCTGCCCGTATCGGATGGGCTGTTGGCAATGAGCCAACTCAGGTATTTAATCGCCGCTGGAAAATGAAACCAGGAAAGCCATTAATGAACCCATTTGGTACAGAAGATCAGGTAAAGATGAATCCGGGTATAGGTAATCCAGATCGCCTGGAGCCAGCCGGCCCTACAGATCCGGAACTTCCAATTATATCTGTACAAAGTACGGAAGGTAGACCGATAGCCTTACTTGCAAATTACTCGCTACATTATGTAGGAGGAACTGGCCCAGGTGAAATATCCGCCGATTACTTTGGAATGTTTGCAGAACGGATGAAAGGATTGCTTGAGTCGGATAATGAAGGTTTTCCTCCCTTTGTTGCGATGCTTTCTAACGGGACAAGTGGTAATATTAATAATATCAATTGGTTTGCAAATGAAGCTCCTCCGGCTATGCCGCCATACGCTAAAATGCGGCAGGTCGCTAATGTTGTAGCTGCCGAAGCTTATAAAACGGTTCAAACTATTCGGTATCAGGATTGGATTTCTTTAAGTTCTGCCCAAACAGAGATTAATTTAGGGGTAAGATTACCTAAAAAGGAAGAAATTGATCGGGCAAAAGGGATCATCGCCAAAACTAATGGGCCGGTTATGAATACAATGGAAGAGATTTATGCACGCGAGACGATGTTGATTAAGGATTTTCCAAAACAAGTACCTTTAATTATTCAGGCTTTCCGTGTGGGAGATCTGGCAATTGCTGCCCTTCCTTGTGAAATATTTGTTGAAATTGGATTAGATATCAAATCAAAAAGCCCTTTCAAGCCAACATTTACAACTTCCCTAGCCAATGGTTACAATGGCTATTTGCCTACTCCGGAGCATCATAAACTGGGTGGTTATGAAACATGGAGAGCCCGGTCTAGCTACTTGGAAGTGGATGCATCTACCAAAATCAGTACTGTTCTTGTTGGTCTGCTGAAAAAACTTAAAGATGAACAACCTTAAAATTTAAGAATTGATTAAAAAAAATGTTAATTTATTGGTTTAAGCAGGTGATAAAATAGTATATTTCTTCTTTGGAAAAGTACTATCATGTTATGCTTTAAGCATTTATATTTAATTAGAGAATTTTCTACTACTATTTTATTTAACAAGTTTATGAACAAATTTTATTTCAAACGATACCTGATTTTTGGCTTGTTATTCATAGCATTTACACTTACAATAGCTGCGCTTCAACCCGATCCGCGTTCTGCACGGCTGAAAAAGGCTCTAGATAGTTTCCAGATCGAGCCCGGAATGCGCATCGACCTGATCGCTTCTGAACCTCTTGTTATTGATCCTGTGGCCTTGGTATTTGATGAAGATCGGCAAATGTATGTGGTTGAAGATCGCGGATATCCTGACCCTGCAGAAGGGGGGTCACCTACTCGTCTTGGCCGGATTGCCTTATTAAAGGATACAGATGGCGATGGGAAATACGATAAGCGAACTGAATTTGCCACTGGCTTGACCTATCCCAATGGGATACTTCCCTGGAAAGGAGGGGTATTTGTTACCTGTTCGCCAGATCTATTTTATCTGAAAGATACCACTGGTGACGGTGTTGCTGATATTAAAAAAGTAGTGCTTACTGGTTTTTTTGCCACTCAAACTGCCCAGATCAGAACGAGTCACCCGATTCTGGGCCTCGATGGCTGGATCTATGTGACCGGAGGTTTGAATGGCGGATCGATTACTTCTCCTGAACATCCCGATCGCCCAGCTGTATCCTATAAGTCTGCCGACGGCCGTTTTCATCCCGAAACTTTTGAGTTTCAGGTTACCGGAGGAAAAAGCCAGTTTGGTTTAACATTCGATCCCTATGGCAGACGTTTCGGGTCTTCAAACCGTCATCCCGTTATGCATACTGTGATGGAACCCTGGTATTTGAAGAGAAACCCAAACCTGCTTTTCAATGAAAGTGTGCAGAATGTTTCTAAAACTGAGGCCGATGCAGTGGTTTATCCCATCTCACATTCAGTAACTAGTGCTGACTTCATCCCAAAACTTATTGGCCGCTCACATGCGGGTACGTTCACGGCGGCTAGTGGACTGCTTGCTTTTAACGGAACAGCTCTAACACCAGCTCATCAGGGCAATATATTTATTTGTGAATCGGCTCAAAATCTGGTTCAGCGACAGCTTGTCAATCCCGAAACTGTTTCCTTTCGTTCCAAAATTCCTTATGAAGGGCGCGAGTTTTTATCCTCAACAGATGAATGGTTCCGCCCTGTATTTCTGCAGCATGGTCCTGAGGGGGCTCTTTACCTGGCCGATATGCATCGCAAGGTCATCGATCATCCGTCCTATGTTCCCGAAGAGGCAAGACCAGGTTTGGATTGGGAAAGTGGAAAAACGGATGGCAGAATCTACCGTATTGTTAGAAAAGACTTCAAAGATAATATAGCAGAAATCTCTTCCCGCCTGAGTTCTAAAAGTAGTATGGTAAAAATATTGGCTTCTCTTGCTTCTTCTGAGGAGTGGGAGCGTGCCACAGCACACCGTTTATTGCTCGAAAAAAATGATGCTTCCACTACACTAGTAAATGGACTTGGCAAAATTGCATCAGAGGGAGTTTATCCAGAAAGCCGCGCACGTGCTTTATGGTTGCTTCATTCACTAAACTCTCTGAATTTAAGTATTGTTAAGATGGCCTTGAAGGATAAGGTTTCTGGAGTTCGTGAGCAGGCAGTATTGCTTGCCGGAGGGTTGAGTGATAAATATCCTGAATTGGTGCAGATGTTAACTATATCTGCAAAAGATGAGGCCATGCGTGTTCGTTTTAATACAGCATTGGTATTGGGCTCTCTAGAAGGTCCTGGTGTGATAAATGCAATGGCCGTAGTTGCAGCACGCGATGGTGCTGATCAATGGGTTCGTGCTGGAGTGCTAAGTGGAATTGAAAAACGTATTCCTCAGTTTTTAGCAGCATTCAAAGCTCAGAAAAATGCCGATCCAATAGCTTTTTCATTAGTGATGCAGGATCTGGGACGATTGCTTGGCAATGGTGGCACTGTTGCCGAGTCTCGTATTTTTATGAAGGATGTTTTGGATGCTTCTTCAGGTATGGACTGGCGGGTATCAAGCTTGCTAGGATTAGCTGAAGGGGCCTCTGGAAGAGCAAAAGATTTCAGTAGCTCAAGCAAAGGATTTATTTATGCTTTGCAGGGAGAACAAGTTTCAGATCTTCAATTAGATAATTTTATTTCAGCAACAAGTAAGATCGCTGAGAATCCTACAGTGGCAAGTGCAGCGCGCGTTCGCGCAACGGCCTTGCTCGGGTTTACTGATTTTGATCGTGCCAATAAAACATTACAGAAATTGCTTGACCCTGGTAATCCACCTGAACTTTTATTAGGAGTGGTTTCTTCGATCTCACGATTGAATGATGCAAGAGGCGCAGCTATGCTTACGGCCAAGCAATCTTGGTCGGCTTATACACCGAGACTAAAATCAGCAGTAACCTCGGCATTGGTTTCTAAAACAATATTTATCAAAGAGCTATTTAGGGCCATTGAAAAAGGAGATATCAAAGAGGCCGAAATTTCCTCTGCCGACCGTACCCGCCTACTTTCAAGTAAGGATGTTCAGGTAAGTGATCAGGCAAAGCTGCTGTTTAAGGAACTAGAGGGGGGCGATCGGATGAAGATTTATCAGGGTTATAAACTTAGTCTCAGCGCTTCCGCAGATGGAAGATTGGGCAAAGCTGTTTTTCAAAAATCTTGTTCAGCTTGCCATACCTATCAAAAAGAGGGCGGTAAAGTAGGCCCAGATTTGACAGGGGTAAAAAATCAACCAGCAGAGGCATTGTTACTTCATATTCTGGTTCCCAATTACGAGGTTTTACCAGCATACCAATCAGTTTCAGTAACTACAAAAGATGGGCGAACAATCAGCGGTTGGCTGGTTTCAGAAACGGAAAACAGCCTTACCTTGCGTACAACTTTTGGTACAGATGAAGCCGTTTTGCGTAAGAACATTGCAAACCTGGGTAATTCGGGACTATCCTTGATGCCCGATGGATTGGAACAAAATATTACTAAAGATGAAATGTCAAAATTGATCGCTTACCTAAAGGGAGGCTCTTAATAACTAGTTAAAGGCTATGATTTCAAAAGGGCATGAATTTTATAGTCTAAAGAGGATTTTAATAAATAATTGCCCCCTTTTTTCAAAGCCAAATACACTATATTAAATACTAAACCTGCTGTTAACCTGAGTGAATGAAAAAAAATATAACCAACTTATCACGTCGTAAATTGCTAAAAAATGCTGCTCAGGCTGGATTAGCAGCAGCATTTTTGCCATTATCAGGCTTTAATGAGGTAAACCAGCAAAGAAGTCGCTTGATTGAGGCTGAGAATAAAAAACAAGGTTCAATAGACTGGCAGTTAACCCGTGTACGTCCCGATCGTGATGGTCAGCGTTGTCCTTCGATTGAGGGATATTGCTCAAAACAAAGTGCTAAAGCCGGAGAATCTATTGATATTATGGTTTCAACAGATCAGAATGTGAAATTTGAGATCGAGATCTTCCGTACTGGATATTATGGCGGATGCGGTGCTCGATTGTTACTTAAAATGGGCCCTTTTGAGGGTTATTCACAGCCTGTACCTAAGCTTGGGCTCAAAAATTTGCATGAATGTAAATGGAAGCCCTGTACTTCAATTACTATTCCCGATGATTGGTTAAGTGGGATTTATCTGGGTCGTTTAACAACTTTACCCGGTGATGAGAATGTTCCTTACTGGCAAAGTTATATCATTTTTATAGTCCGAGATGACCGTCCTGCCGACGTGCTTTTTCAATGTTCTGATAATACTTGGCAGGCATATAATAGATGGCCAAATAATTATTCGGTTTATACCCACCCCAAAGGTAATGAAGGTCCATGGGCTGATGTTAGCTTTGATCGTCCCTATGGTCGTCAGTCGCAATATACAGGTGTTGTAAATGACCCCCTTTCCTTTGGTTCGGGCGAATTTCTTTCACTCGAACATCCGTTAACCTATTTTCTTGAAGAACATGGATATGATGTAAGCTATTGTTCTAATAGCGACATGATTTCACCTGAACGTGGTTTAAAGTGTAAATCTTTTATAAGTGTTGGACATGATGAGTATTGGGACATTCGTCAGTATAACAGTGTGGTAAAGATGCGTGACGAGGGCGTTAATCTATTGTTTTTATCAGGTAATTCAGTTTGCTGGGTTTCACCATTTCGGGCAAATAGCAATGGAGACGAAAACCGGATAATTTTTAGGGGTGGCCCATATGGGGCTCAAAACAAGTATGCCATTGATCGCGAGAATATTAACGGACCATTTCCTGAGCGCGGCCCTGATGAAGGATTCTTAATGGGGGTTCGCAATATAAATCCTATAACAGGGGGTGGCGATTGGATTATCACCAAACCTGAGCACTGGATGTTTAAGGATACTGGGATTAAAAAGGGAGATCGTATTCCGGGGCTTATTGGCTGGGAATATATGGGCGAACCCGCTCCAATTCCAGGACTTGAGATTGTTGCAGAAGGTACCGCTTGGAGTGGCGGAGTAAAACCTCAACAATGGACCTCGACAATCTATACTGCTCCAAAGGGAAATATTGTGTTCAGTGCTTCAACCATTTTTTGGGCACAGGCTTTAGGTATGCCACCAGGTCATACGCTACCATGGTCGCATTGGAGCCGTCCGCATGGTCCTGATAAACGGGTTCAGCAAATTATGCATAATTTGTTGCGTAAATCGAAAGCTTTATAAATCATTTAAACACTCATTCAATTAGTTAAAAAGGCATACCAATAGGTGTTATCAATTATGATCTTGAGTTCCAATAAGAATGAAGAAATCAAAGAATAAAATAAGTCGTAGGGATGTTCTTAAAGGGGCTGTTAATGCAGGATTGGTTGCTGCTTTGCTACCATTGTCTGGTTTTTCAAATGCTGAGCAGCAAAGAAGCAACCTGATTGTAGCAGAGAATAAAAAGCAGGGCACTACTGACTGGCAACTAACTTATGTAAAATCTGAAGAACTACGTTCCAAAGAAATCGAAGGCTACTGTTCCAAAATGAGTCTTCGTGCCGGCGAGTCGATTGATATTTTTTTAAGTGCATCATCCCAAACTGATGTAAACATTGATTTCTATCGCATGGGATATTATGGAGGCAAGGGTGGACGTTTCATGCAAAAATTGGGGCCATTCTCTGTGCAACCACAGCTTGTTCCTCCAATTGCTGAACATCGTTTGCGAGAATGCGATTGGAATAAAACTACGTCATTTAAAATTCCTGAACATTGGATGAGTGGAGTTTATGTAGGAAAACTATCTTGTACCGCACACCGATACGAGAGTTATATCATTTTCATCGTTCGTGATGATAGAAAAGCTGATTTGATGTTCCAAACTAGTGATGCCACCTGGCAGGCTTATAATAAATGGCCTGATTCTAGGCACTCACTTTATAACAGCGATCCTCCCCTGCAACCGCATAGCGCACGAACTTGGTCGAGCTTTAATCGCCCATTTTCGAAATATCCACAGGTAGTGGATCAGCCGCTTTCACAAGGGTCTGGTGAGTTTTTACTTTGGGAATACCCACTTTGCTACTGGCTAGAAAAGGAAGGATATGATGTTACCTATTGTAGTAATATTGATACCCATACAGATGCTAAAGGCCTTGACCGGGTGAAATGCTTTCTTTCTATAGGTCATGATGAATACTGGACGCTTCAAATGTTTGAGAATGTGAAAAATTCGGTAGCTCGTGGGCTTAATGCTGCATTTCTTTCCGGGAATTCATTGATGTGGGTGATTGATCTAAAGCCGGAGGTTAAAACGAATTCTGCAAAACTTAACAAAGATTCAGGCCTTGCAAAAGATGAGCTTGATCGAAAACAGGCTGTAACCGATGCCAAGAAGAATCCGTATCGTACAATTTTTAGAATTGGTCGTTTTGGAGGGGTTAGCAAGGTAGAGGAAGCGCTTGGTATCATGGGGCCATTTGAACGGAATGACTGGCCCAATGAAAATACCCTGATCGGTGCCAGAACCATGTATCCATTCAATGGTTCTGCCGACTGGATTGTGAGTAAACCTGAACATTGGATATTTGAAGGTACGGGTATGAAGAAGGGAGATAAGATCCCCGGGCTTGTAGGATGGGAGCATCATGGCGATCCTGCTGATATTCCGGGTTTAGAAGTGGTGGCCGAAGGCGAAACGATTAATACTACAAATGCCAAATCACAGTATACTGCAACGGTTTATCCCGGTGGAAAAGGTAACTGGGTTTTCAATGCCGCAACTATCTATTGGTCATTTGGATTGTCGCAGCCTCCTGGAGTTATTGTTCCATATTCACATTTTGGGCGTTCACATGGCGTAGATGAGCGGGTCCAACAAATTACGACTAACTTTTTAAACCGTTGCGGAATAAAAACCGCTTTTAAGAAATAATTTCAAATTAAACAGATTACCATTTTAAAATTTATAATAAACAAATGAGCTATTTTACAAAAATCTTTAAATCACCTTTTCAGCTTGCAACAGTATTAGTTCTTTCTGCCAGTGTCTTGTTTTTCCTTGGCAATAAAGAAAAAGAAACTGCTGTTCCTGAACTCGACGGGCTCCAAGTTCCCGAAGGATTTACCATTGAACGGGCTGTTGATCCCGGTATGATCTCTTATCCCATGTTTGCCTCTTTTGATGCTGATGGCAGGTTGTTTGTATTCGAATCGGATGGCAGTTCACCAACAAACCAAGGAATGTTGAAGAACCCACCCTATCACGTTCGCTTGTTGGAAGATACCGATGGTGATGGAAAATTTGATAAGAGCAAGATATTTGCCGATTCACTATCCTTTCCAAAAGGAGGTGTATTTTATAATGGAAGTTTGTATGTCACTTCTTCGCCAGATCTTTTACGCCTTACCGATACAGATGGAGATGGTGTTGCCGATAAGCGCGAAGTAGTTCTTACGGGTTGGGTTTTAAATTCAAATGGAGCTTTATTGGGAGGTCCATTTCTGGGTCCAGATGGCTGGTTATACATGACAGATGCCCGCCGCGGATTTGACATCACTACTAAAGAGGGGGTCAATCTGAAAGGAAATACCGCCCGTATTTGGAGATGCAGACCTGATGGCAGCGGATTAGAATCCATGGCCGGTGGCGGTTTCGACAATTCGATTGAGCTGGCATTTATGCCATCCGGTGAGACCGTTGGAACAATGACTTATTTTATTGATCCTCAGGCAGGTATGCGTGATGCAATTATGCACTGGGTAGAAGGAGGAACGTATCCAAAAAATAATCCGGTGATTGAAAAGGATAAATTTATTTTAACCGGCGATTTGATGCCAGTAATGAATAAAATGGCTAGAGTGGCTCCATCCGGAATTATGCGTTATCGTGGAAACACCATGGGTAATGAATACCAGGGAAGCCTCTTTAGTGCTGAATTTAATACAGGGCGCATTATGCGCCATAAGGTTATTGCTGATGGTGCAACTTATAAAACTACCGATGAGCCATTTGTGACCTCAAACGTTAAGGATATGCACCTCACGGATGTGCTTGAAGATGCCGACGGTAGTATGCTAGTCGTAAATACTGGTGGCTGGTTTATCTTAGGATGTCCACTTTCAAGGGTTGCAAAGCTGGATGTTCCAGGAGGAATTTACAGAATCAGAAAAACTGGTGCTGCAAAAGTTAATGATCCCTGGGGTACTAAATTGAACTTGAAATCAATGGCGGTACCCGCACTTGTTGCCGCAACGAAAGACCCTCGTATGGCTGTTCGTGATCATGCCATCGAGCTATTGATTAGTAAGGGAGAAGCAGCAGTTTTGCCAATTAAAAGTTCATTACTGAAGTCTGCGAGTGAAGAAATGCGTGCAGCTGGAATATTTGCACTTTCGCGTATCGCTACGCCAAATGCCATGATCGGAGTACGTTCAGGCCTGATTGATCCTTCGGGCTTAGTAAAAACTTCTGCTGCCCGTGCTTTAGGATTGGCTAAAGACAAACTCTCTGTAAACAAACTGATGGAGCTGGTTCAGAAAGATAGATTTGCTGTCCGCAGGCAAGCTGCAACTGCTTTGGGTCAAATAGGCGATAAGCGTGCCGTTCCTGCACTTTTGAAAGCGTCAGTAATCAATAATGATCGTTTTGAAGAGCATGCATTAATTTATGCTCTAATCAAATTGAACGATGCGAATTTATTGCAGGCGGCATTGAATAACCCTTCTGCCAATGTGAAAAGAACGGCATTGATTGCACTCGATCAAATTGGGGGTACCGCTCTTAACAAGGAAAACGTATCTCCTTTCCTAACAAGCAAAAATTCTCAATTGCTAAAAATTGGAATCTGGGTTGCTTCCCATCATCCCGATTGGTCGGATATTGTAATCGACTTCCTGAAAGGCCGTTTGAATGCGCTTGAAATTGCAGGTACAGATATTACAGCTATCCGCGATCTAATGATCACTTTTAGTAACGATAAACAATTACAGGCTTTTCTTGCTGATCAGTTGGGAAGTAATTCGCCCTCAGATACAAAAAAGGCATTTTTACTGGATGTGATGGCCCATGCTTCGGTGAACACTATTCCTCAAGTTTGGGTTCAGGCATTAGGTAAATTACTTGATAGCGGGAGCACTGAAATTAAATCTCAGGTTTTGGGACTGATTGAATCTAGAAGAATTAAAGCATTGAATGGTCAGCTCAGTCAAATTGTACAGAATGTAAATACAAGCCCTGATTTTCGATTGAAAGCCTTGAGCTCTAAATTACTTTCGGTACCTGTTTTGTCGGATACGGAATTTAGTATGGCATTCTCTTTTCTAGGGAATAAAAATGAATCGCCGATCAGGCAAATGTCGGCCCGTTTGCTTTCCAATGCAAAACTGACAGATGACCAACTGATTAAACTTGCAGAAGAGCAGGTGGCAAAAACCGATGTTTACCTCTTGCCAAACCTAATAAGTGCATTTAAAAATAATAAAAACGAGCAGGTTGGTTCAGCTTTGGTTGCTGCTTTAAGTGCAAGTCCTGATCGGCTGGACAATGTTTCAGAAGAAGAATTGAAAGGATTATTAAATGCATATTCTCAAAAAATTAAGAGTTCGGCAGATCCTTTATTAGCAAAATTAGCAGAGAAAAATGCGGGAAGGTTGGCAGAACTAACAAAACTTGAAGCAAGTTTAACCCGAGGCGATGTGGCCTCAGGAGCAAAAATATTCTTCGGCAAGGGCGTCTGCTCTTCTTGCCATGCTGTGGCCGGAAAAGGCGCTATCTTTGGGCCAGACCTGACCAATATTGGTCAAATACGCTCTGGACATGATATTCTGGAAGCTATTTTATATCCAAGTGCCAGCTTTGCCCGAGAGTATGAAACGAGTAGAATTACCACAAAAACTGCAACATATACCGGTGTTCTTAAGGAGCAATTACCTGATGCTATACTAATTGCAACTGGTCCGGGATTACAGGTTCGTATTCCAAGGTCAGAAATTACGGCAATTGAGCCACTTAGTATATCAATGATGCCTCCAGGATTAGATAAACAATTGAGCCCTGTAGAATTATCAGATCTGATGGCTTATTTGAATACCCTTCCGGATGGTTTAGGGAACTTAGTAAAAAGAAAGTAATCAATTAACATTTATCGATTTTAACATGAAAAAAGTATTTCTATTCGCCCTAGCCCTTGTTTCGGTATCATTCATCTTTGGTGGATGTGGCACCACTAAATCAAAATCAAGTTCTTCAACTCTCAGCAACACAAAATCTATTGCGCTCTTCAATGGTCAGAATCTGGATGGGTGGTACAAATTTGTTAAAGGTCGCGGACGCGATATTGACCCAAAGAATGTATTCAGCGTGGATAAGGGACTGATCCATATCTCAGGAGAGGAATATGGATGTATCACCTCAAATGAGGAGTATAGTAATTATAAACTAACTGTTGAATTTAAATGGGGCGCTAAAACATTTGCACCACGAGTTGATAGAGCAAGAGATGGTGGTATCCTTTTACATTCAACTGGTGTAGATGGCGGTTATTCTGGAACATGGATGTATTCTATTGAATGTCAGATTATTGAGGGCGGGACCGGTGATTTTCTGGTTGTGGGTGATGGAAGCAAAAAGTTTTCTTTAACTAGCAATGTGGCCCCTAAGCAGCAGGGTAAAGGGAATGTATATTTGGCAAGCGGGCAGCCGCTTACGATAAATGGTGGCCGTATCGATTGGTTTGCCAGAGACCCTGAATGGAAGGATGTTCTTGGGTTCAGAGGTAAGAATGATGTTGAAAAACCAGTCGGTCAATGGAATAAAGTAGAGTGTGTGGTTATAGGCGATAAAGTTTCAGCTTATTTAAATGGAGTTCTGGTGAATGATGCTTATCATGTAAGCCCCACCAAAGGAAAAATTCAGATTCAGTCTGAAGGAGCAGAAATGTTTGTCCGGAAAGTTGAGATCCTACCTCTTACTGCAAACTAATATTTTATAAATCAATCGAATCAGATTTTAATTTCACGATATAAAAGCTAAATTCAATTCTATAAATTAATCTTAAAAAAGGAAAATATGTTTTCTCCAAAAAAAATTCGTCTATTTCTTCTGGCTGCATTAGTTCTTCCTGCAATTTTTGCATTGGCAGAGAATCCTCTATCAACAAACGCTGTTGGGCAGACTATTGAGAACCCTCAAATGAATGGCTTTACCGCCTTATTCAATGGTAAAGATCTTACAGGCTGGAAAGGCCTGGTTGCTGACCCAATTAAAAGGTCTAAAATGGATGCTAAAACTTTGGCAGCAGAACAGGTAAAAGCTGACGCAGAAATGCGTGACAGCTGGAAAGTGGTCAATGGCGAGCTTCAATTTACTGGGCATGGAAATAATATTACTACAGTTAAGAAATATGGCGATTTTGAGATGATGGTTGACTGGAAGATCATTGACAATGGAAAGCAGGAGGGTGATGCTGGTATTTATCTAAGAGGAACACCACAGGTGCAGATTTGGGATAATGCCCGTGTAAAATCAGGAGCACAGGTAGGTTCAGGCGGATTATACAATAATCAGGTCAATGAAAGTAAGCCATTAAAAGTGGCTGATAAGAAATTGGATGAATGGAATACGTTCCGGATCATTATGAAAGCTGATCGCGTGACTGTTTATTTGAATGGTGAGCTGGTTACTGATAATGTGATCCTGGAAAATTACTGGGACAAGAACCTGCCAATATTTGCTGAAGAACAGATTGAGTTGCAGGCACATGGCTCACCGGTTTCTTATCGTAATATTTACATCAAGGAATTGCCACGTGCAAAATCATTTGAGCTGAGTAAAAAGGAACAGAAAGAAGGGTTTAAAGTGCTTTTTGATGGAACTAATATGTACAACTGGAGGGGGAATACCAGAGATTACATCACCGAAAATGGCAATTTGGCCGTTCGCCCTAAGCCTGGAAAAAGTACTCTTGGCAATAATTTATTTACCAAAGAAGAATTCAGCGACTTTGTTTTCCGTTTTGAATTTCAATTGACTCCGGGTGCTAATAATGGTCTGGGTATCAGGTCACCTATAACCGGTGATGCAGCTTATGAAGGTATGGAATTACAAATATTAGATAATGATGCTCCTGTGTATAAGGATCTTCATGTTTATCAGTACCATGGATCTGTTTATGGTACAATTCCTGCAAAAAGAGGCTCGCTGAAGCCTGTTGGTGAATGGAATTATCAGGAAGTGATCGTGCAGGGACCAAAGATCAAAGTTATTTTAAATGGTACCGTGATTCTTGATGGGGATATTACAGATGCCAGGAAAAATGGTGCTGCCGACGGTAAAGCTCATCCCGGATTATTGCGTGATAGTGGACATATCGGTTTTCTGGGACATGGTTCTGAATTGCTTTTTAGAAATATTAGAATCAAGGATTTAAGTACGAAATAGGTATAATTAGTTAATATGTTATTTGGAATGAGTGTTTGACCAAGAGCCTTTCTCACATCTCACATCTCATATCTCATATCTAAATCTATATGAAATTGAATTCAAACCGAAGGGAATTTATCAAGAAAACTAGCATTGCCGGGATGGGAATGTTAATGTTTCCTGACATGCTGCGCAAGGTAGCTGCAAGTGATCGCTTACGAGTTGCCCATATTGGTCTTGGTGGAATGGGTAATGCGCATATGAAATGGTTTGCAGCAATTCCGGAAGTTGAAATAGTAGCCTTATGCGACGTGGATCAGCTTCATCTAGATTCCACGATGAAAACTCTGGACACGCTTCGTCCCGGGCATAAAGCACAGGCTTACAAAGATTTCAGGCATATACTTGATCGCAAGGATATTGATGCGATAAGCTGTGCTACACCAGACCATTGGCATAGTCAAGTTGCTACTCTTGCGTTTAAGGCTGGTAAAGATGTTTATTGTGAAAAACCGTTATCTCATGATGTTCGGGGAGGGCAGGAGATGCTTAAGAATCTAAATCGGTACGATAGGGTTTTTCAATTGGGTACCCAGATTCATGCGGGTGATAATTATCATCGCGTTGTGGAGTTGGTTCGTTCTGGTATTTTGGGTAAAGTTCATACGGTTCGCTTATGGAAATCTGGTTTTCCTCCTGATTTTGGTCCGGCAGCATATCAGCCGGCTCCAAAGAATCTGGATTGGGATATGTGGCTTGGCCCAGCTCCATTATCGGAGTATGATCCACAGCGCTGTCATTTTAATTGGCGCTATTTCTCTGATTATGGCGGCGGTGTTTTTGGCGATTTCTGGTCGCATATTGCCGACGTAGCTTTTTGGGCTCTACAACCTCAAGGATTGAAAAGCATCAATGCCAGAGGTGAACAAAATACAGGAATTTCTAATGTTCAGCGTTGGATTGATGTGGACTATGAATACGAAAATTTAAATATTTTCTGGACCAGTCAGGCACCTAATGTACCTGGAGCGGCCAGCCGTAGTAATATCGGCGCTTATTTTGAGGGTGAAAAAGGTACGTTGATTTGTGATTATAATACGCATGAGGTTAGAATAGGCGGAGAGCTAATACTTGATTTAACTAAAGTTCCGATCACCGTTGAGCGTTCGCCAGGTCATCAGCAGAATTTTGTGAATGCAGTTAAATCACGTACACAACCAGAATCTAATTTGGAATATGCTCGCAAACTTACACTGCCAATGCAGTTAGGACTTATCTCCTATAAAGTGGGTAGAAAGCTTGAATGGAGCGAGAATAGAGAGAAATTTAAAGGAGATCGCGAAGCAAACAGCTTATTGTCAGTAGAAAAGCGGAAGGAATGGGATTTGACTTAATCAATTATTGATTTACAGAACATTTAAAATTCAATAGAAGAAAATATCTCAAATACTTACCCATTCCCCACTTTCAGAACTCTTAAAAACAGCTTCAATCACCAGCATGTTATGAAGTGCGTCTCCAAGCGGGGTAGGAACCACTGTGTTATCCAGAATCGCCTTCGAGAAGAGATCGCCCTGAATGGTGTATTGGTCACAGATATCAAAGATAATTTCCTTAGTGCCTTCTGAGGTATTTATCCATAACCTGGTTGGTTTGTCTGGTGGAGCATTAAACGGAATTTCTATTTCTATACTCCCCGCATCCCCAAAAATATTTACCCTCTGATAGGGCATTAATTGCGTTGAACAGGTAAATGTGGAAATTCCACATGAAAAATCAAGTATTCCAGAAGCCATCCGATCTGTTTTAAATATCGGATCGAACTCAACAAGTCCATTAACTCGTTTGGGCTCTTTACCAAAAATAAACCGTGACAAGGAAATGCAATAGCAGCCAATATCCATCAGGCCACCCCCTCCAAAATCCGGATTATGACGAATATTGCTTGGATCTGTATTGTGATACGAAAAGAATGACTGGATAGATTTAAGTGTTCCAATTTGTCCATCTTCAACCAGCTCTTTAGCTTTTTGCCACTGAGGATGATGACGGTACATAAACCCTTCCATTATTTTTAACTGGGGTTTGCCTTTCGAAACCTGTATTAAGCTTTCAGCCTGCTTACTGGTGAGGCCAACTGGCTTCTCTAGTAGCACATGTTTTCCGGCCTCCATGGCCCTAATAGCCCATTCTACATGCAAATGGTTAGGTAAAGGAATATATACTGCATCTACCATAGGCTCAGAAAGGAGTTCTTCGTATGAACCGTAAGCTTTTGGAATTCCAAGCGAATCTGCCACTTTTTTTGCCTCATTCAAACCTCGGGAGGCTATCGCAGTAATTTCACAGTATTTCCCCTTTTGCATAGCGGGAATAACTTTTACTACACCTATTTTGGCGGTGCTAAGTACCCCCCAGCGAATTTTAGTTTTCAATTACGAATTATTAGTTTTCAATTACGAATTACGAATTACGAATTACGAAATACGAATTATGAATTACGTTCCATTCTTAGCTTTTCTCAGCGTCTAATTTCACAACTTTTTTAGGTTCACGGAAGAAAATTACAAAAATCAAAAGTACAGCAACAGAGCCCCAAGCAGGATAAATCCAGATGCCTTGCCAGTCATGTGCAATTGTTCCACTAGCATTTTCTAGCGTATAAGCCGCCTGCGAAATACCTGCCAAATTTGTCCCTACAAATGCTCCTAAACCCCAAAGTATGAATGCGATTAATCCCTGAGCAGCGCCTCTGATTCGCTCATTAGCTTCTCCATCTACATATAACTGTCCGGCTATGAATAGGAAGTCGTAGCAGACACCATGAAGCAGAATTGCTGTGAATACAAATGTTGTCTGCATATTTCCAGCGTCAACACTTCCTGCTAGAAAGAAGTAACGTGCGGCCCAGGCTAAAATTCCGATGAAGATCGTCTTCTTATATCCAAAAGTGCTAAGTAGGATTGGTAATAAAATCAGGAATAATATATCTGAAACCTGTGCCAGCGACATTTTTGCTGCCGAATTGGTCCAGCCTAGTTCCGTAACGTAGAGGTTCATGTTTACGAAGTAGAAATAAAGGGGTATGCAGATCAGGAACATACACGCAATAAAGATGGCAAATGATGGTTTTTTCAATAAGGCCAGGGCATCTAATCCAAGAATCTCTCCCAGACTCACATCTTTTCCGGTTTTCATCGGAGGAGTATGGGGCAAAGTAAGACTGAAAAGTCCGAATAGTATTGATATTGTTCCTGCAACATAAAACTGTATGGCAGAAAGTTCTCCATGAAATACAAAGCTGAGCATTAATCCTGCAGCAATCCATCCTACTGCTGAGAGAGTTTTCACTAATGGAAAATCGCGTTTTGGGTTTTCAAGGTGGTGTAGCGAAACTGAATTTCCAAGTGCCAAAGTAGGCACATAAGTACAGCAATACAGTATCAACATTGGGTAGAAGCCTCCGAATGTAGTCATTTCAGGAAGCAGAAATAAGAGTAATCCGCCAAAAATACCTAGAAAAGCCAATATCTTTTCAGATGCAAAATACCGATCGGCGATTAAGCCAACAAAGAAAGGTGCGATCATAGCTCCAATAGCAAAGGCGCCATAAGCTAGTCCGATTTGCTCCCCGCTAAACTGTAGTGTTTTGCTTAAATAGCTTGCCATACTCACATACCATGATCCCCAAATTAGATATTGAAGAAACATGAAGATTGATAATTTAGTTTTGATTTGTGCTTGCATAATAGTTTGTTTACCTAGTTATTTTAAGTGTATTATTCAAATAGAAATAAATTGTTCCAATATCTTTATTTAGCTATTTAAAAATAACATTTTTCATTTAATAATGCATAATAAGTTCTGTCAGATATGCTTAATTTCAATTAAGTATAATTAAGGTAAAAAAATAGTCTTTTTCTATATCAAGAATTTTAATAAAAAAGTATTATACACATGTCTAAGTTTCAAAACTATTTAGCTTGAGGCCATTTTCCTGCTACTTTTGTTTATATTCCTGATACTATTTTCTATAAATCAATTTTTATTGCCTTTTTACATTAATTTAGGTTAAGAACTTAAAATGATTTTATCATGAAAGCTTTACAATACCATATCCCGCTTGAATTAGATAAATCTTTCATAATATTTAAGGAAGAAGGTCCATATTTCCCTTGCCCATGGCATTATCACTCTGAATTTGAATTAGTGTTAGTCAATAGAAGTACGGGTATGCGGCAAGTTGGTGATCATATCGGTTATTTTATGGAGGGCGACCTTGTATTAATGGGGCCTTCACTTCCGCATCTTTGGACAAATGATCCTCAATATTTTAAGGGGAAGAGAAATCTAACTGCTGAAGCAACTGTGATTCATTTTGTTGAAAATTTCTTAGGGCCTGATTTTTTTAATCTTCCCGAGATGGAACCTATTAACAATCTTTTGAAACTATCCAAACATGGAATTGTAATTAAAGGTAATACACGGAATAAAATTGCTGCTTTAATGCATGAAATGCAGAATATGAGTGGGGTATTGCGGCTGGCTTCACTACTGACAATTTTTGATATCCTTTGTGCTAATAATGAATATGACCTTCTTGCAAGTCCGGGCTACTTAAAACAAGGGTTATTAGATTGTTCAGATAAATTTAGTAAGGTTAATGCCTACATCCTGCGAAACTTTGATCGCGATATAACCCTTAATGAGGTTGCATCTGTTGCGAATATGGCCGTCAGTACTTTTTGCAATTATTTTAAAGAACATTATAGGGTTACATTTGTTGAGTATTTGAATAAAGTAAGAGTTGGCCATGCATGTAAGTTATTAGGTGAGCATGAAGAGTATGTAGTTGAAATTGCATATAAATGTGGGTTTAATAATCTGGCAAATTTTAATAGACAATTCAGGAAGATTAAAAATATGACACCAAGTGAATACCGAAAAACATCAAACATTAATGTCCCTCAAGTGGGGAATAGCGGAAAATGGGTCGTGATTTCAAATAGAACTTCATCTGAATTTGCCTGATGCCTAAATACACTTTTTATATTCCTTTATGCTTGGAGTTAGCTACCTGCCTTTCATAATTTCATTCCGCTCATAGCCTCGGGGGCCTAGTTCTTTTTCTGTAGCCCGCCCGGATGAATCCGTTCGGACGGGCAAAAAAGTACCCATGCCGAGGCGGTACGACGAGACCATGAGTACCTTTAAAAAACAATAAACTACACCGAATAAATGCTACCGCTGCGCCTGCTGCTATGAAAGGCAGTGGGTTGGCCAATGGAGTGCGTGCCGCAACAGATCCCGATAGCTCCCGATAGCTCCCGATAGCTATCGGTACGGGACGTGACGGAAGATCGGTTATTAAAGGTCTGTGTACGTAGGACTCCTTTGGAGCGAGCGTGTCGGATAAAAATAATTGGATTAACCGTTTTGCGCGGCATTGCCTGCTAGTAGGCAGGGATTACATCTGAATAGAGCTTAAAAAAATTAATTAAATTTAAAGCAAATGTCATCCCGAAACCTGCCCTTTAGCAGGTGAGAGACCTTCATAGAATTCGCACGAATTTATTTAAAGCCTATTTAAATAGTAAAAAAAATGCTGCACAAGCGCTAATATTTCTTTCTATTAAAAGTAGTTCAGTGAATGGACGATTTGTTTAAGATTGAACTAAGTTTTCCTGTGCTTGGAGTTAGCTACCTACCTTAGATGAATAATAATTGTAAACATTGTTTTAAAAAAAATCAAAAATTGCACCTTAAATAGTCTCATTTGAGCACTTTTTATATCTTTACTGTTCCTAACAAATAATAAAATATTCCATGACTAATGTTCTGATTATCTATACCGGCGGAACTATCGGTATGATTAATGATCCAAAATCGGGGGTACTTGTACCTTTCAATTTTGAGCAGATCACAGATCATGTGCCCGAACTTAAGAGGCTGAAATATCAGTTTAAAGTCCATTCATTTGATCCTCTGATCGATTCTTCAAATATGAGCCCCGAGGTTTATAAAGAACTTGCTCAACTGATTAAAAAGGAATATGAGCATTACGATGGATTTGTTGTGCTTCACGGTTCAGACACCATGTCGTACACGGCATCGGCTTTGAGTTTTATGATTGAAAACTTAGGTAAACCAGTAATTTTTACGGGTTCGCAGCTTCCTGTCAATGGAATTCGTACAGATGCCAAGGAAAATTTGATTACAGCTCTTGAAATCGCAGCAGAAAAGCGAAAAGGAAAATCAATGGTGCCCGAAGTATGCATCTATTTTGATTATAAACTTTTTAGGGCTAACCGTTCTTTTAAATATAATTCAGAGAAGTTTGAAGCCTTTAGATCTCCAAACTACCCCATTCTTGCCGAAGCCGGTGTTTATCTGAAGTTCAATAAGAATGTCATCCTGAAACCAAGTATAGAACCGGTCAAATTTCATACTAAACTGGATAGTGCCATCGGCATTCTGAAATTATATCCCGGTATTAGTCCGGCAATAGTGAAGTCTGCCCTTTCTGCAGAATGCAAGGCAGTGATCATGGAAACCTTCGGCTCAGGCAATACATCCACTCAACAATGGTTTCTTGATTTATTGAAAGAAGCAATAGATGGAGGAAAGCTAATCCTTAATATTTCGCAGTGCAAGGTAGGAACTGTAGAGCTGGGACGCTATGAAACCAGTAGAAAACTTCTGGAAATGGGTGTAGTAAGTGGTTTTGACATGACCTTTGAGGCTGCTGTAACCAAGCTGATGTACCTCTTAGGCAATGTAAAAAGCAATAAAAAAATTGCTGAATACCTTGAAACTGATTTGCGCGGGGAGTTAACTGTTTATTAAAAACATAATTAGCCGATTCTAATTAAGAACAATTTCTTCTACATGATTTTGAAAATGAACGCTATGTTTCATTCTAACTTCGCCAATTCTTATTCTTTATTTTTTATCACACTTTATGCGGGTAAAATATTGCAAAATTTTTAATAGGTTTAATCATTCAATCTGTTAAGCATATGAAAACTCCTGACTATATAGTATTCTTTATTTATTTCATTATTGTAAGTACCTACGGCTGGTACGTCTACAAGAAAAAGAAGCATGAAGATTCTAAAGATTATTTTCTTGCCAAAGACTCGCTCACTTGGTGGGCAATTGGTGCATCATTGATTGCATCTAATATCTCAGCCGAACAATTCATTGGTATGAGCGGATCTGGATTTACCATGGGACTTGCCATAGCAGCCTATGAATGGCTCGCGGCAATAACCCTGCTCATTGTAGCGGTTTTTTTCATTCCTATCTATCTTAAGAATAAGATCTACACTATGCCTCAGTTTCTTAAAACGAGGTATAACGATACAGTGGCTATGATCATGGCGGTATTTTGGCTGCTCTTATATGTGGTTGTCAATCTTACCTCAATACTCTTTTTGGGGGCGCTGGCAATCAGTAGTATTTCAGGACTTGATTTCGGACTTTGTATGATTGCTCTGGCAGTATTTGCGGTTATTATTACCCTTGGGGGGATGAATGTGATTGGCTATACCGATGTGATTCAGGTTGTGTTTTTGATACTTGGAGGATTGGTCACCACTTATCTTGCACTCGATCTGGTGGCTGAGCATTATGGTTCATCCGGAGCATTGAACGGCTTCAACTTAATGACCGAGAATTCTGCAGATCATTTTAAAATGATATTTAAAAAAGATGATCCGTATTACATGGACCTTCCAGGTCTTGCCATATTGGTTGGTGGCATGTGGATCGTAAACCTGAACTACTGGGGTTGTAATCAATACATCACACAAAGAGCACTAGGAGCAGATCTTCAAACTGCAAGAAGCGGAATTCTATTTGCTGCTTTCCTTAAATTATTAATGCCTGTAATTGTTGTTTTACCTGGTATTGCAGCCTTTGTTCTTTATAAAGAAGGTGTTTTTACTACTGAAATGACACTGAATGGCGAAGTAGTTGGTGATCGCGCCTACCCGGTTTTATTAAACCTGCTTCCTGTAGGTCTAAAGGGGCTTTCTTTCGCTGCATTGACAGCCGCTGTGGTGGCATCACTTGCAGGTAAAGCCAATAGTATTGCGACCATCTTTACACTTGATATCTATAAAAAAATAATTAATCCATCTGCCGGAGAGCAAAAGCAAGTTCAGGTGGGACGCTGGGTTATTGTGATCTCTATGATCATGGCAGTGGCCATTGCCCCCTACCTCGGAATTGATAAAAAAGGCGGATTCCAATACATTCAGGAGTATACCGGATTTGTTTCTCCCGGAATTTTTGCCATGTTCATCTTAGGTTTTTTCTGGAAAAAAACCACTTCCAATGCAGCGCTTTTTGCAACAATCGGAGGTTTTATTTTATCGGTATTGTTTAAGATATCACCTAACTATGTGGATCTGGAATTCCTTCATGCTTCAGGCTATGCAATCCCCAATGCCGAGGGGATTTTCGAAATTCCTTTCATTGACCGTATGGGTTTTGTTTTTGTGATCTGTGTGGTATTTATGTATATCATTAGCATGTACGAAAACAGGAATGGAGTGATAACAGATGGACTCGAAATTGATAAGAGTATGTTCCGCCCTACGGCAGCATTTACAGTTGGAGCATTGATTGTGATTGGCTTTGTTGTAGCCATGTACAGTATTTATTGGTAATATCTTATGATTCTTGATACGATTGAACAGGTAAAAATATACCTGAACCAAGAATTACTTGTAAGTCCAGATGACAATGTCCATGTTGAATATTTGTCGGGTGGAGTGTCTTGCCGGGTTTGGAAGATCGTACAAAACAATCATCGTTGGGTAATCAAGCAGGCCCTTGAAAAACTAGATGTTCAAGCAGATTGGTTCTCAGATGTAGAGCGAATTCACAGGGAACACCGGGTGATGAAGCAGATCGAATTCATTGTTCCTGATTCGAATGTGCCCAAGGTTTTGCATGTTGATTATACCAATCATGTGTATATGATGACCTGCGCCGAAGAGGGGGTTGATACTTGGAAGAATATAATGATGAGTGGTATTTTTAATGTCAGTACTGCAAAAAGTGCCTCCTCTTTATTGAGCCAGATCCATTTGCAGAGTGATAAAATTGATGAGGAAAAAAAAGCAGAATTCAGCGACCAGAAATATTTTAATCAGCTCAGAATTGATCCTTTTCACCGCTTCTTGATTCAAAAATATCCTGAGCTTACAGCAAACATCAATAAACTTATTGATGAGCTCAGCCTACAACAAACCTGTTTGGTACATGGTGATTTCTCACCCAAAAACATGCTGGTTCAAAAGAATGGTGAAATTGTACTGATTGACTTTGAAGTGGCACATTGGGGGAATCCGGTATTTGATTTGGCCTATTGTCTTGGACATCTGATGCTGAAAGCCTGGCATCTTAAAAAATATGATGAGCTTTTAGGTTTGATTAGCGCTTTTCTAGATTCGTATAAAGGTGAGGTTATTAATCTTTTACCACATCTAGGGCTGATGTTACTGGCCAGAATGGATGGTAAATCGCCAGTAAATTATATTCAGGACGAGCGTTTGAAGGATACCATCCGTTTGGTAGCAATTAACTGGATCACGAATGCATCGCCTGATGTAAATGTTTTGGAGGCTATCGAACAGCAATTTCAATCCAGTTAGAAATGATAAATTATAATGCATAAGGAATCTTTAGGGATTTAAGAATAAAAAGAACATGTCTAAAATTAAAGATTTAAGAGCAAGAGAAATATTTGATTCACGCGGTAATCCTACGGTAGAGGTAGATGTGATTCTGGAATCCGGTATAACAGGTAGGATGATGGTTCCGTCGGGTGCTTCAACCGGACAGTTTGAGGCGCTTGAATTACGCGATGGTGGAAGCAGACACAGGGGCAAAGGAGTAACCAAGGCAGTTGAAAATACCAATACCCTAATCAGGTCAGCGCTTATCGGACAAGATATAGAAGATCAGGCACATTTGGATAATCTGATGATTGCACTAGATGGCACTCCAGAAAAATCAAATCTGGGGGCTAATGCAATATTAGGTGCTTCTTTTGCCTGTATCCATGCCGCTGCCAATGAGGCTGGCTTGCCATTGTTTAGGCACTTGGCAGAAAAGTATCTTCCAGCTGCCCAGGCCTTATCTATTCCCGTTCCAATGGTCAATATCATCAGCGGTGGATTGCATGCCGGAAAGAATATCGATTTACAGGATTTTTTAATTATTCCCGTATCGCCAACATCCTACCCGGAAGCCTTGGAAATGATCTACAATGTATATTGGAAAACCAGAGAAGTACTGATTAAAAAAGGGCATAATGCCTACCTGCTGGCCGACGAAGGTGGTTTTGGGCCACAGCTTTCATCCAATGAAGAAGCATTAGAGGTATTATCGGAAGTATTCCATCAATGCGGATATAAACCCCATACCGATGTGGCTATTGCTTTAGATGTGGCCTCATCTCATTTTTATGATGCCCAAAAAAATAGCTATAGACTAAATTCCGAGGACCGCTCGCTGAGCTCCGTAGAAATGATCGATA
Source organism: Sphingobacteriaceae bacterium (assembly GCA_947479815.1). Classification (GTDB taxonomy): domain Bacteria; phylum Bacteroidota; class Bacteroidia; order Sphingobacteriales; family Sphingobacteriaceae; genus Daejeonella. Next base: position 30,526 of record CANKAT010000001.1, on the reverse strand, counting down.
TGCTTGAAAAATGGACAAAAGAGCACCCAGTTATTTCTATTGAGGATGGTCTGGCAGAAAATGATTGGGAGGGATGGACAGTATTGACTCAAAGGCTGGGCAAACATATTCAGCTGATTGGTGATGACCTGTTCACTACTAACCCTGGCCGTTTACAAAAGGGATTTGATTTGAAGGCAGGCAATTCAATTCTTGTAAAAATGAATCAGATAGGGACACTTACCGAAACCGTATTTACGTTGAATATGGCAAAGAATGCGGGTTTTAAAACAATTGTTTCTGCCAGATCAGGCGAAACTGAAGATGCTACACTTTCTGATCTTGCCGTTGGGCTCAATGGCGGACAAATAAAGATCGGCTCAGTAGCAGGATCTTCCAGACTTGCCAAGTATAACCAACTCCTCCGAATCAACGAGCAGCTTGGTGGAAAATACATGGGCAGTTCTGTTTTTGACTTTTTTAATAAATAATTCATTTTAATATGGAGCGCAGAAAATTTATTACACTTGGGGCGGCTGCCAGTATTGCTGCAGCCTCTTTACCCGAAATTGCACGTGCCGAAATGCCTGCAATTGATAAAAAGGAGAAAAGGTATCAGAAAGGAATTAGTCCTTGGCCAGTTTGCTTGGATACCGCTACCATCAGGCCTGCATCATTAAAAGATAAAGTTAAAATTGCGGCCAAAGCCGGTTTTGACGCTATCGAACCTTGGGATGGTGAATTACAGAAGTTTGAAGCAGAAGGCGGTAATCTAAAAGATTTGGGCAAAGAAATTAAAGATCTGGGTCTGTTTGTTCCCAGTGTGATTGGACTATGGAATGCTTTGCCTCCTACCAAAGAGTTATGGGATGCCTCTCTTAAAGATACCCGTAATCGGATGCGTATGGCGGCTGCTATTGGAGCAGAGCATATCCAGACCATACCCAATACAGTAGGAGAAAACTACAGTCAGAAGTGGGTCGCAGATCGTTACCGAGACATCTTAGAAATAGGAATAAACGAATTTAATATTCTCCCTGCACTGGTATTTGTTAAATATTTTCCGGTCAAAACTTTGGGGCAGGCTACAGGCATAGCCATGGATGCCAATCACCCGCGTGCCATGATTATTCCAGATGTTTATCACATGTATATTAGTGAGGGCGGATTTGAGGCAATCAAAATGCTAAGAGGAGAGTCAATCGCTATTTTTCAGTTCAACGATGCTCCGGCTTCTCCTGCTTTGGCACAGCTTAATGATGAGCATCGAGTTTACCCAGGTGATGGTATTTTGCCATTGGAACAGATTTTTAAAGACCTCAAGGGAACTGGTTATAAAGGATGTATATCATTAGAAATGTATAATCCGGTGTACTGGAAAGGCGACCTGCAAAATGTAGCAGAGACTGGGCTTAGAAAAACACTAGAAATTTTGAAGAAAGCTGGCGTTTAAGAGACAGGGTTAAAAAGCCCGATATTAAATCCAATTTTTTATCCGTCAAGCTGTTACATTTTAGGACAATGCAAGGCATTAATTTTCTGCGGGCTTAAGCGGATATAAAAGTCTGAGAGCATTAAAAACTGCCTGATGTGTGATTGTAGCATGGTCTTCTTGAGGTAAATAATCAAAATAAACCTGTACGTTTTTACTTTTTGTACCTTTTATTTTTTCTGCAAGCAAATTTGCATCCACTTCCATTACATGGGGAATGTCACTGGGTGCAAGCCCCTCTTTCCCAACTCCGATGTAGACCGCTGTTTTTTGCAAAAAATTTTCTTGAAATAGTTCTGAACTAGAATTAAGCAATGAGCCATTATCCCACCATAAACTCGGGCTCATAATAATATATTTATTGAATAATAAAGGTTTCTTGAACAGAATTTCGGTGGCTAATAGTGCTCCCAATGATTGCCCGATAATCATTTTAGACTCATTCGTCCTGAATTTTTGATTGATATAGGGTTGTAATTCCTTTTCAATAAAAGAGATGAATTGATCAGATTTACCAGAAGAAGGATATCTTTTCAAGTCTTTATCAATACCTGTTGGATAGGTAAAATCTCGTTTACGGTCAATATTGGCAATCCCAACAATGATAGATTTGGGAACCCGCTTGATCCATGAAAAATTATTGAATTGTATCAATCCGGCTACGTGAATAAAATCTTCATCTGCTGAACCATCCAGCAAATAGATCACGGGATAGAGGGTCTTTTCATCTTTCTGGTACCCATCAGGTAAGTAAATATTTAGGATTCTATTTTCTCCTAATTCTTTTGAAAAGATCTCATCTATCTGTCCCAATATAAATGGCTTGCTATTGCCTTCAGGTTTTGACTGTGCAAATAGGGTAGTTGAGAAAATTAATAAGATGATAGATAGCCAGATTCTCATGAAAGGGATTTTTGGAAATGAGTTTTTAATTCCGAAACAGATGATTTTTTATTTTCCGGATCTCAAATTTACCATTTCTGAGCAATGTATTTGCACTGCATAGTTGCAATTCATGTTTAAAAAGCAAGGCCCGGGTTAAGACAGTAAATCTTCAATCCGGGCCTGTTTTATAGTATTAATTTTTAATCTACGTAAGCAATACAATCTACCTGTACCAGAATACCATCGCGTCCCATTTGATCGACGCCGCAGCCAGTATAAGAACGTACCGGCGGAGGGTCAGGAAAAAATCCGCGGTAACCTTCATTCAGTAATGCAATATTTTTGTTGGGTTCGGCAACGGTCATATGTACTTTTAATACATTGGCCATCGATGAGCCTGCATCTTCCAATACCTCTTTCATGGTTGTTAAGGCGCTTTGAATCTGCACTTTAATATCTCCTGGTTCAGCCCTTCTTTCGGCATACCAACCTCCAATTCCAGATACAAACAGCAGGTGGCCTGAGCGGATACATCCTGAGAGAATTGCTGCAGGTGCAGCAGGTTTTGTTCCGTTTGCAGGAGCTGCAACTGTGGGATTGGTGTTACCACCACTATTACTTTTGCGGATCACTTGTTTTTTAGGCGTCCATGGATCTTTTTTAGATTTTTTTTGAGCATTAGCTTCATTTGGGATTGCTGCAGCTGCTCCTGCCAATGGAAGGAGTGAAAGACTTTTTAATACATTTCTACGATTCATATGATATATTTCTAGGTTCTTATTAAAATTAAGGTTCGTTTTTAATCTACGTAGGCAATACAACTAACCTGGCAGAGGATGCCATCTCTACCCATTTGGCTTGTTTTGGATCCGCTATAAGAACGTACAGGCGGATTTTCGGGAAAGAATTCACTGTAAGCTTCATTCAATGCTGGGATATTTTTGTTGGGTTCGGCCACGGTCATCTGAATTTTCAGGACGTTTGACATGGAAGAACCGGCGCCTTCTAGAATTCCTTTCATGGTGGTTAGAACACTTCTAATCTGGACTTTAATATCTCCAGGTTCAGCTCTCTGGTTGGCGTACCAGCCTCCAATACCTCCGATAAATATCAAGTGCCCTGAGCGAAGGCAGGATCCAGCGGGAGTTTTAATGAGTTCTTTCTTTGGTAGCCATTCATCAGCTGTCGAATTTTCAGCTTTTGTTCCTTCCGTAAGTGCCTGATTAGCAATGGCATTTACTGCAACTCCTGCTAAAGGCAAAATGGTTAGGCCTTTAAGTATTTCTCTTCGTTTCATTGTTAATGTTGTTATATCTAAATATATATAATTGTAGGGAATAAATAAGGACCCCAGTAGATCATTTTGATTCAGGAATTACTATCCTGAGCTTTTTGGCTAAAGTCATTACTTCATTCATGATTAATGGTTCAATGGACTCCTTCCATTTTGCAGGCATTCCAAAGGCCATTTGTGAAGTATGACCTTCATAGCCGCCTTCACGTATTATTTCTGCCGTTGGAATATAAGCCATTACATCGTTCGAGTATCCCATGACAAATAAATCAGGGCCAAAAATCTTTTTTAAGTTGAGGGCATAATCCACAACCGGCTCACCTCCCAGGGCTACCACCGACTGATTCCCAAGTTGCCAAAACTGAACAGGATAGGGGTATGTGCTAATGAAGGTTTCGCCCTTATCCGTTTTTTTGATCATGTTCAGTGCCCAGTTCTTGATGTAACTAGTTTCTTTGGCAGCGATGGCCAAAAGTTCTTCTTTGCTTGGTGCCTTTTCTAGCTCAAGCTTAACCTCTGAATAGGCAGTGCTCAATTTGGGTTCAAGAAGGTTCATGTCTGCTTCCAACACAGCATCTACCGCAAGGGCAAGTTCCTTTCCATATTGTGTTGCCAGTGGGACAGATTTTCTGGGTAATGCATTTTGGTTACCACCACAGCCCTGAAAAAACATCGCTGTGGCACCGGGGTGTGCTTTTTCTAGCGCAATCTGTGCATAACCGGCATAATCGCCCGACCATTCATATCCATGAAGAACAGTATTGTGGCAAGCATATCCAAATACTAAAGCAATAATCTTTCCTTTTTTGTCGCTCAGCTTGATAACCGGCACGGCATAATCGCTAGGGCCTTTTAAATCAGTTTGAGCAGTTATTGCGCTTTCAATATTATTGCGTCTGTTAACCGCAAATCGGGTGATACCATTTTGTGAAGAGATATCTACCGGTTTCATGGAAGCCAGTGCTTTCCTGACCACAGATTCAATCTTTATTTCCAACGCTTTGGTATAGCTTGTTATTCTTGATTTTTGTTCAGAATCAAGCGGGTATAAATCCCAAAGTGCATCAACCAATACCGGACCAGAATGCGTATGCGAGGTATTGAAAATGATCTGACTTCTTGATAATTTAAATTTTCTTTCTATTCGGTTCCTGATAGAGTCAGAAATACTCTTTGGAATGCCCGAAAGATCGGATGTGAGGAGTACTGCCTGTTTTCCAGAAGCATCTTCAATGGCTAAGGCTTTTACCCAAAGGTCATGAAGTTTTCCGCTTGCCGGACTTGTGCGATGGGCAAATCCGGCCATCCATATAGATTCTACTGGTGTGATGATCACACTGGCAACGCCGGCTTTCCAGGTTTCGCCCTCATTATTTTTACCTGCACTTGCGGGCTTGGATAAAATGAGAAGAGAAAAAAGGAGTATTGAAGATAAAAAATGCTTCATTAGATGATTTTGAATAAAATTATAGGTGAACAATTTCAATTGTAATTTAATTTAATTTTCAATTCCGTAACGCCTTTTTTCTCAATTAATGTTCAAAGCCTAATCCATAACTCTATCACTCAGATTTTTTAAGGGATCACTCAAGCTTTTCATATCTTCAAATTGGTATTCTCCGTATTATAAAGGTTCTGATTTGTATTATATATTGCCTATTATTATAATTATGCGCAAATTTGTTAATACACGTTAACCTAGATAGTTTTGAGTAGTATAGCTAAGCAGAAGAGAAAGATATTAATAACAGGCGCTGGGAGAGGTTTAGGTTTAGCGATTTCCAAAAAACTTTCTGAAGAATATACGCTCATTCTTCATGCTTCTAAAGAAGGTAATATTAAATCAATTGGAGAAGGGAATTATGCGTTATATGCCGACTTTTCTGATCCGGTTCAGCTATCTGATTTTTGCAAAAAGCTTAAGAAGGAGCATGGAGATTCGCTCTATGGGGTAATCAATAATGCAGGAATTACCTTAGATAAATCGCTGATCTTTCAGCCAGAGCATGAAATTGACAGGATGCTGAATGTGAACCTGAAGGCTCCTATCATGATTTGTAAAACTGCCATGAAAATTTTCACACTTAGTAAATGCGGAGTAATTATCAATATTAGTTCATGCGTTGGTGAGACAGGAAATGACTTTCAGTCGGTTTATGCAGCCACTAAAGCCGGTTTAGTTGCTTTGTCTAAATCATTGGCACAAGAGGCTGCAGCTTTAAATCAGGAGCATCAGATCAGGGTATTGAGTGTATCTCCAGGCTATATTGAAACAGACATGACCGATGCCATCCCGCAGGCAGAAAAGGATAAGTATTTGCAAAAGATACCCTCCAAGCGGTTCGGTAAAGCAGAGGATATTGCTGAAGCTATTTCCTTTCTCCTTTCAGATAAGGCATCCTATATAAATAGCACCAATATTCAAATTAATGGGGGTATGCGATGATATTGGATAAGGAAAATCTTACTGGTGTTCACCCCAAGGATTTGATGATACATCATGGCCCTACAAAATTGTTGCTCGATAAATACCATTGGCATTCTCCTAATATTGGTATTGTAGCGAGCTATACTCCAAAAAGTAGGGATGTGGTAGATCATTTTGGTCTTTTCAGAGGGGTAGATCAAATAGAATCCTGCGCACAGGCAATAGCTGGATCGTGCAATGGCTTTCTGGAGTGCAAGAAAGAAGGCCTTGAGCCCTTAGAATTAGGCGCAAAATTTTTCCCTCGGTTCATCAGTATCGGACAAGTAATTTTTCACAATTATTTGGAGGAAGGAGATACCTTTATTAATATTGGTTACATCAAGTTTTGTAAGTTCCGGCAAATGGTTTCTGATGGGAGAATTTATAAAGTTGCCAAGGGCCTTGATTTAGATGAATATTTTCTTCATTTCACCGAAAAGCAGCTAATGGAATACGATCTTAGCACAGATTTTACACTGGTAGCTGAATTATTCGATATTACGGGAAGAGGAATAAAAAAAGAACGATTGAATCAAATTAAAATTTAATGGAAAGACAAGAGATTATTGATGGTTTAGTTGAGATATTAAGAACTGTAAGAACAGTAAATCAAGAAAAGTTGAATTCTGTGACTGAAGAAACAGACTTTATTGCAGATTTGAAAACACCATCTACAGAAATGATCAATATTGTTGCAAAAATTGAGCAAAAATTCAATTTAGAGTTTGATGACGATGATATTGATGATTTAGGCTCTAAAGTAAGGGATACTGTGAATCTGATCATTAAAACGCAGGAAAAAGGCTGATCATGCAGTTGAAAGGAAGAAAAGTGGCAATAGTGGGTATGGGAGGAATTTTTCCGAACTGTACAGATCTTGCCGACTTCAACCAAAAACTATTCAGTAATCAAAGTCTGATCAGAGAATGGGATCAAGCTCTTTCCCATGGAAAGAAAGTCAGATCTACTGTTTCTGGCTATATTACAGAAGAGGAAGCAGGCTTAGAAGTTGTTTGGTCAACCATCTTTCAAAATTATCCTGATACCTATATCGATAAATTAAGCAGGATCCCCGATGGGAATCTTGCAACAGCAGACATTGGCAGTATCTGGGCCATGTTGAATACCCTGGATGCCATTAAAATGGCAAACTGGACCACAGCTGAGACCGAATCTGAGCAAACAGCCGTTGTGATAAGCTCCGGAAGTGCTGGAAACATAATTCTTAGAAATGCGTGGCATACGTTCTTTGAGCTAGGTGCTAAATCAAGGCAAGGAGGAGGGCATACAGTAGATCGTACCATGATTTTTCGTGAAGCTGCCAATGTATCTTGCTTGATCAAAAATAAAGGGGTTTCTGAATCTATAGGTTCTGCCTGTGCAACCGGCTTAGGGAATATTGGACATGCTTATCGCCTGATTAAGTATGGTCTTCAGGATCGTGCAATTGCAGGTGGAGTAGAAGGAACTGCCCTGGAAACATTTATTGGATTCGATGCCATGCAAGTGCTGAGCAGAGGATTTAGCCCGCAAGAAAGCTCACGCCCCTTTGATAAAAACAGAAATGGCTTTGTCTGCTCATTCGGTGGTGGCATTGTTGCCCTTGAAGAATATGAAATGGCCAAGTCTAGAGGTGCAAAGATCTTGGCTGTTATCGATACCTATTTTAATAATTCTGATGGCGACGGAGATATGTTCTATCCATCTTTTGCCGGACAACAGCGGCTATGGAAAGGCTTGCTCCAGGAAACGGGTCATAGGCCTGATGTTGTAAAGGTTCATGGAACTTCAACACCTACCGGCGATTCGATCGAACTGTTAAGTGTTGTAGATACTTTAGGTGAAACGGGTTACCATGTAAGTGCTCCTAAATCACAGTTTGGACATATGCTTGGCGCTGCAGGGGCTGTTGAGTTAATTTCTTCCATTCTGATGCTTGAAAATCAGATGGTTCTTCCTTGCCTGAATTCTACAAACCTGAATCCTGAATTGGAGAACTTTCAAACGGGCCCAAACTGGAATGGACCCATGAAACCCCTTGAAGCTTACCGGGACTTGATCCCTCAGCAGGCTTTTGCCAAAGAGATTAATCATATTACTTGCCTTAATTATGGTTTCGGAGGTACGAATAGTGCAATGTCCATATCAAACGATTATTAATGATTAATAATAAAAACAAAGTTGCGGTGGTATTTGGAGTCAGAAATGATAGCTCTATAGCCTGGGATATAGCCCTGAAGCTCCACTTGTCGGGGTGTAAAGTAGCATTGAGCTATGTGGAAGACACAAAAGATGAGGTTCTGGCCCTGATGGTTAAGAATGGAATGGATAGTAATTATGCATCTCAGGTAGATGTAAGGAGCTCAGAGCAAATAGATCAGTTTCTTAGTAAGGTATACCAGGGAATGGGGCCAATAAACTATATTTTACATGGGGTGGCCTATGGTAATCAGAAGGTATTGTGCTACAGCCTTCCGGGAAGCACTGAGCCTGCACCTTCGTATCTCGACATTCCATTTGAAGATCTGGTGGACTCTTTTAACATTAGTGCTTATTCATTAATCCGAATTTGCCGATCTGCCAAAGAGCTATTGGCTAAGAACGCCTCTATCTTAACACTTACTTATAATGCATCCCAACGCGTTTTTTCAGGTTATGCCGGCATGGGAATCAATAAAGCAGCATTAGAAAATATAGTACTTTATCTTGCCGACTATTTCAGGGGGCAGAATATACGTGTAAATGCACTATCAGCTGGATTGATCATGACTACCTCATCTGGAGCTGTAAGTGGTATACGCAGGTTAAGAAAGCTAGGCAAGCTGGCCGCTCCGCTGGGTAATGTTAGCGCAGGCGATGTTGGGAATGCAGCACTTTATTACTTTTCTGACCTTTCTACAAAAGTTACCGGTAACCTTCATTTTGTTGATGGCGGATTCAATATCATGGGAGTGCCAAATGATGAAGAATGAACTATTGAATATTCCGGATGATTTAATCATACAAGGGCAAACTTTTGTGGGGAATGATCTTGTTTTTATCCCTGATTTTGAGGAGTCACTGACAGAAGAATTCAAAAGAAAGGTTTATACAGCAAAGGAATTAGCTTATTGTGAGCTTTTTGACGACTCTATAATTCGATATGCCTCAACATGGGCAGCAAAAGAAGCCGTTTACAAAGCTTTGAAGCAATTTGACGCTGCTGCCATCTCATGGAAAAAGATTGAAATAACCCGGGAAAAGATTGCCGGCAAGCCAACAGCAACCATCCATGGGCAACAAAAGAATTATAGTATTAGTTTATCTATTTCCCATGATGGCGAATATGCATGGGCTATTGCACTTTTAATGCCTGTTAAATAAATGACGAATCATTATTTTGAGAATTCACTCGTAAAGCTCCATTACTATAAATATGGTACTGGCCCAAATGCGATGTTATGTTTTCATGGCTATGGTATGCACGGAAAGCAATTCAGGATACTGGAAGATAAGTTAGGTGCAAAATATACTTTTTACGGGTTTGATCTTTTCTTTCATAAGGAAACGAAGCTGGTTGATCAAAGCCTTAAACACATCAAACGTGGCATCAGCAAGAAGGAGCTGGCTGAACTTTTCATACAGTTCTGTGCTTATGAAAATATTGGGCAATTTTCTGTGATTGGATATTCAATGGGTACTCACTATGCAACTGCTATTGCAGAGCAACTTGCTCAACGGATCGATGAGTATATCGTTGCCGCTCCGTCAGCATTGAATCCGGGAGTGTTGGTCCGTTTTTTTAGCACCAATAAGCTTGGCAATAAGATTCTTGAACAGCTGGCCCTTAGCGATAAAGCCATACTTCATTTTCTTGATTTTTACAGGAAACTGAGGCTTATCGATTCAAAAAGTCATGAAATTTTACTGAAAGAGATTGGTACCCGGGAGCTCAGATTTAATTTTTATGCCTCACTTACCTATCTTCGTTTTCTGGATACAGATTTTGTCAGGCTAGAGCAAGGTCTGCTGCAGCATCAGGTAAAAAGCATATTTGTATTTGGTAAACGAGATAAAATGTATCCACAGAAAATAGGTAACTACTTAATACCAAAATTAAAATCAGCAGAGGTGATCGTTTTAGATGAAAACCATGAGTTGATCAACAAGAATTTTGCAGATACCCTATCAGCGATATTAGCATGATTATCAAGGCCAAACCACTTCCCCAAAAATTGCTCTTATGGAGTTTTATGCTCCTTACAAAATTAGTTAGGAGACGCTTCAATAAAATGGTCATCTATCCAATAGATATTAAACCCGGTCATTCTTATTTATTAATGTGCAATCATTTTAGTTTCTGGGATACGGTACTTGCCAGTTATTTGGGTTTACATGCAATTTATAAAGAGGATACCGTAAAATGCACTTATATTATGAGCCTAAAAAAGCAAATACAAAAGAACAAATGGTCTAGGTATTTTGGTGCATTCTCTATTGCGCCTTATGGCCGTTCTGTCAATGAAAGTCTGGACTATGCCGCAGAAATATTGTCGGTTCCGGGTAATTTATTGCTTTTTTATCCTCAAGGTAATCTGGAGTCAAGCCATGTCAGAGAGATTGTTTTTAAAGATGGACTATCTCAACTAGTTCCAAAGATTAAAGGTAATTGCCAACTGATTTGGAGTAGCAATATCCCCGAATATTTAGAGAGCCTTAAACCTTCTATTTATTTCAATATGCTAGATTGTGGCACCAATCAAAACTTCAATCTGGAAAATCTGAAAAAGCAAGTGAATGATCATCACCTTAAATCGATGAAAAAGAATTTCAGATTTTCAGAAGAGCAGGATAAGTAATTAAACGATTTCAACCAGGTTTATTCATGCGGATCAATGAATTCAGATAAGATTTATTTGGGCGTTTAAACACGCTGTCCGCTCTATCTTTTTGGGCTCAAATAGCCAAAAAGGATGCCGCTGCCATCGTTAACGCAAATCGTATTACCGCTGCTATAATTTGTTTTACTGAAATTTTCCGAGATACCTAATTTTCTACTGAAGAACTTGTTTGTTTTTCAGCAAAGCGGATAGATGAGATTTATTTGGGCGTTTAAACACGCTGTCCGCTCTATCTTTTTGGCCTCAAATAGCCAAAAAGGATGCCGCTACCATCGTTAACGCAAACCGTATTACCGCTGCTATAATTTGTTTTACTGAAATTTTTCGGAATACCTAATTTTCTACTGAAGAACTTGTTTGTTTTTCAGCAAATGAGTTTCCAATTCTTTGTAGGGAATATCCTGAATGGCATAATTATTATCAATCGCCATGGATGCGGCAATCGCTGCCGATTGTCCTAAAACCATGAAAACAGGCTCCATCCGAATTGATCCAAAGGCAATATGCGTAGCAGAGATACAAACCGGAACAAAAAGGTTACTGGCTTCCGATTTTTTAGGTACAATGCTGCGGTAACTTACCGGAAATGGACTGGCTACATGTGCTTCCACATTGCCTTCATTTTTAACATAGCCATTCACATCAACGTATCGCTGGATGTTGTGAGAGTCCATTCCGTAAGCGCCCATGCCAACAGGATCTTGAACCACCTCCAACTTCTCACAGTTTTTTTGAGTCATTACATATTCACTGATCATGCGCCTTGCTTCACGGATGTATAATTGGGATTGCCATCCATCTTTACTTTCATATTCATCTTTACAAGTTCCCCATTGAGAAACAGCTGCTCTAACTTTAGCAGGGATGCGGGGATGATAAGCAAGCGTCCACATTAAACCCTGCTGATACTGTTTGTGTCGCTGAGCCATCTTCTCACGTTCCTCATACGTTGCTTCTGGGTAGGTATAATTCTGACCAATGAAATCTGTAGAAAAACCTTTTTGGTTATTGGTATCTGTTTTACGGTTAGGCATGTCTGAATTGATCCATGGTACCAGTGGATCACCATATTCATACATTTTTTCTACCGGTCCTTCAGCAGCTTCATAATTCCGGAGTAGTAATTCATAATCTAGTTCTTTATAGCCTGCAGGCTTACTGAACAAAATCCGATTGTCGGGGTGATTGGTTAAAGTCATCCGGTAGCAATAGGCTTGTATTTTGTTATCACCCTTGCCATCAACACCCGGTTTTCCGGGATTGATAAAGGGCAGTAAACCGCTTTTTGGATCTCCCTTTTTGATGTATGGATCAACGCCATCAATAAAATTATGATACGCACCGTTCATGGAAATCGTTTTGCGGAGTGTTAAACTTACTTTATTGGCCTGAATGCCATTCAAAGATTCTCCATACTGTGCATTTGACTCACGCCCAACCGTATAGCTAATGCCTGCCGCTGCCATTAGATCGCCCTCATAGGTGGCGTCAATGAACATTTTGCCTGTATAGATCTGACCGCTTTCCATTTGAATGGATGATATTTTTCCGGCAGTTTTTTTAACACCTGTTTTCCGGTTTAAGCGCTGAGAATAAACTAGGGTAATATTTTTCTCCTTGCTGAGCATGTCTTTATAAATCTTCAGTGCTGCCGATGGTTCAAAGGTCCACATGGCATCTTCATTCGATGCAGACGTGGTTTGTCCGCCATCGCGATATGTTTCCCGTTTTTGCCAGTTCCAGTTTTCCGGTTTTTGGTAATAGCTTTTTACATTTTGATAAAACTCTCTGGATATTCCACCAATAGCCTGCTTATTTCCAATATCTGTCTGTCCTAATCCACCGGTTGTTAACCCGCCGATCCTATTCGTTGGCTCTATCAAAATCACTTTTTTACCCAATCTTGAGCTTTGAATTGCCGAAGATATACCTGCAGATGTACCACCATAAACAACGATGTCGTACAATTGAGCAGTTTGGCTGAATACCTGATGGTTACCCCAAATCAATAAAACTGCGAATAGGAAGTTGATTTTTTTGGAGGGTAGGAAATTGAATTTGACTTTAAACATGGGTGAATGAGGTTATTTTTTAATCCTGGAAATAAAAATAATGAAATATTTGGATTTTTGCCTGTGCTTGGTGTTTTCAGCAAGCATAGATTAACTATTCAATCCAATCAAATCAAACCGTCATTTCGAACACGCGACGAATAGTTTTAGGGTATGCATAGTTTAAGCGTGGAAAAATCTGTTGTGGTTAATGCTGATTTCAGTTGAAAACAAAGCCTCCTTAGTGATCAGATTTCTCCACCTTTCAATACTCCAGTTCAATTGAAAAAAAATAGGTGTTCGAAATGACGCTTATTCTGTAGGTGATATTGGCAGTATCAAAATTACCTCGTGTTGAGTCTTCTTTTTTCTTCGATTATTTCTCCAATGTTTAAAAAAATCTATTAGTAAGTCTTTTGTTGTCTCACAACCAAATTATAAGACATATTTAGTGTTCCTTTCTTTCTGTTGAGAATTTATACTCCATATGTTTACTTCATGGGAATACATTTTAATCATAAATAATTGAGAAAGTAGCCCCTCTAGTTTATTTTCTAATTATAAAAAACCTCATTTTGAACCTTATCAATTAATTCTATGAAGTCTAATTTTTACTTGCTATTTAGTATTTTACTTTTGCTGGGTTCAGTACCAACATTTGCACAAATTGGTATTGGAACCAAAACTCCTGCTCCTTCTGCAGCTTTAGAAGTTACTTCAATAGGAAATAATAAAGGAATCTTAATTCCAAGATTAACTGCTACCCAAAAAGACGCGATAGTGAGTCCTGCCGAAGGCTTATTAGTGTATCAAACCACGGCACCTATTGGCTTTTATTATTATACCAATACGGTATGGAAATTGATTGTTGACCAAACGGATTTAGACAATAAATTAGCAAGCGCTAAGACCTATGTTGACGATAAAATAGCCGCCGCAACAATTGCGGATGCCGATGCTAACACAAAAGGAAAAATCCAATTAGCTGGAGATCTTGGTGGAACAGCTGCTGCTCCTACCGTGCCAGGTTTAGCTTTAAAAGCAAATACATCCAATATGACAACAGCTTTGGCATCAAAAGCAAATACATCCGATGTGACAACAGGTTTAGCTTTGAAAGCAAATACATCCGATGTAACAACAGGTTTAGCTTTAAAAGCAAATACATCCGATGTAACAACAGCTTTGGCATCAAAAGCAAATATCTCCAGTCTTTCTACGGTTGCTACTTCTGGTAATTACAATGATTTAGCAAATAAACCAAATATTCCATCTGCTTACGTTATGCCCAAAGCAAGTGCTTCGGAATTAGGGGGTGTTAAAGTTGGTGCTAACCTCAGTATTGATGCTGATGGCGTATTAAGTGCTGCTGCAAGTAACTCAATAACGGGAGTTGTTCCCGTTGCCAATGGAGGAACTGGTACAACTAGTGTGGTAGGTATTAAATCTTTATTAGGTTTCAATTCTCCTAGTGTTGCTATTGGAGATCAAGCAGGTAAAACAAATCAAGGCGGATCTACGGTGGGCGTAGGAGGAGGAGCAGGGGCAACTAATCAAGGTAGCAGCTCCGTTGCCGTGGGTTACGTTGCTGGATATAATAATCAAGGCAATGCATCTGTTGCTATTGGTTCAAATGCGGCACAGAGTAATCAGGGTACACAGGCCGTAGCTTTAGGTTTTGCAGCTGGCCAAAATGGGCAAGGCGCTTATTCGGTTGCCGTAGGATCGTTTGCGGGTAATGTGCAAGCCGCAAATAGCATCGCCTTGAACGCAACGGGAGCTTCACTAAATCCATCAACAACTGGATTTTATGTAGCTCCTATCAGAAATGCTTCCGCATCCAATTCACTATTTTATGATTCTGCTACAAAAGAAATTACTTATGGAACGGCTGCAGCATCTGGTAGTGGTGTACCTTATACTGGTGCAACTTCTGCAGTTAATTTAGGAGCGTATGATTTAACGGTAAATGGTATTAAAGTGGGTAAGGGCGCTGGTAATGTTTCAACGAATACAGCTGCAGGTAGTGATGCGCTAAGTTCAAATACGACAGGAGGATATAATACTGCAGTAGGGACTGGAGCTTTACAGACTAATTTAACAGGAGGTTTTAATACATCTGTAGGTACAAATGCTTTATTAAATAATAAGGGAAATTATAATATAGCAGTGGGTTCTGCTGCATTGCAAAATAATACGAATGGAGAATCCAACACTGCAATGGGTTTTGTATCTAATACAAGTAATACTACAGGAAGCAAGAACACCTCTTTTGGAAATTCGGCACTAACTACAAATACAACTGGATCAAATAACACTGCTATAGGGGCGGAGTCAAATGTTTTCGCTAATAATTTAAATAATGCTACCGCAATAGGTTATCAAGCCGTAGTTGCCGCTAGCAATACTATTCAATTGGGAAATACAAGTGTCACCGATGTAAAAACCAGCGGTACCATTACAGCAGGTGCGGTTACTTATCCTAAAGTAGATGGAACTGCAGGTCAGGTATTAACTGCTAATGGAAACGGAATTCCAACCTGGACAACACCTTCTAGTGGTGGTGGTAGCACGTATACTTTACCAACAGCAAGTTCAATGACATTAGGAGGAATAAGAGTAGGAACTGGTTTAACGGCAGATGTTGTGGGGACTTTAAGAGTATTTACAGGATCTAATTCTGGGTTAACTACAGATAATTCTGGTGCTTTAGGTGTTAATTTAGACTATAATTCTGGTTTAACGAAAAATATGACTACGGGTGCCTTAAGTGTTAATACAGCATCTAATTCTGGTTTAACCAAAGATTCTTTTGGCGCTTTAGGAATTAGTGTAGGATCTAATTCTGGTTTAACCAAAGATATTTACACTGGGGATTTAAGGGTTAAATTAGGATCTAATTCTGGGTTAACTACAGATTCTTTTGGCGCTTTAAGTGTTAATTTAGCATCACCCACATTTACAGGAACCCCCGCTGCACCTACAGCCTCTGCTGGTACCAATACAACACAATTAGCAACCACTGCCTTTGTAACCACTGCAATTGATTTATTAAAGGCAGAAATTGCAACATTAAAACAACAACTAATTGCTTCGGGAGCTTTAAGTAGTAGTGGTGGTAGTAGTAGTTTACTTACTTCTTTTACTAGAACAGCTGGAGCAGGTAATTGTTCTTCGGGTTTATATAATTCAGGCCTTACAGCTAAATTGTCTTTAGCAGACAGTTATTATAGTACAAGTCTGGCAGAATTCTCAGCAAACCTTACTAATGGTCAAACTACTAGTGTGAGTTTTACTGCGGCTAATACTAATAATTTTGCTAGCCAAGTTTTGTATTTTTCAAATCTCAATTATCAATATGTTAATTTTCAAATTGGGGGCGGTGGAACGGGATTTCCTAAAACTTCAACAGATCCTAATTGGTCTGCTGTTTCCGGATCTTTGCAAGGAAAAACGATAACCGAAATTAAATTAGTTCCAGTAGCGGTTTCAATAACAAATTCTGGAGGGGCTTGTGATTCTTACACGTATAATTTAAGATGGGATTTTTATGGATACTAATAAAAAGGCGTAAAAATAAATTCGCTATAGTTTGTTAAAAATATAAATTTGGGTTGGCTGGCTAAGGCCAGCCCAAATACAATTTTCAATATTAAACTTAATTTTTTCAGGGCAATTATTTGTTGATCATTTATAACTGCCCCGTTTCTTTAATCAATTGAGTCAAAGTTTTTGCTGGAGTTCACTATCGCAAACTGCAAAAACCACTAAAATTAACTTCGAAAAACCTGATTCCAATCTCTGGGAGGTCGAGGGCCCTCATATTTCAAAGCATCTAGCTTTTCATGTAAGTTATTTACCCTAACCTTTCTTGACCAGGCACTAATCGAATTCTGATACTCTTTGGCTTGGATTTCCTCAATTTCTTTAATCAGTGCTGTTATATTTTCATCAATCATAATGCTGCAATAAAAATTCTTTAATTGCTTCCATATCCGTAGTCTCAATTTCGTTTTCTTCTAGCAAATCTTTGATATCATCAACATCAATCATCTGCTTACCATTGTTAAAATATAAGGTGGAGGTAAATCCTTGGCCGGTGGTGTTGTAATCTTCATTTTCTTCAAATTGGTCATCGTCACCATTAGGATAATTATACGAATATGAAGAAACAATACCTGACTCAATCTCTACCGATATATTATCAATATCAAATATACCAGGCTTAACTTCTAAAGTATAACTTTTCCATTGGCCCCAACCATAGGCTTTTTCATCTGAAACAGCGATGTGTACAAAACTACCTTTGCTTGACATATTAAAGCATTCTAAAAGATTATCTATTTCAGGTCGTTCATAGTTTAAAGCTATAGGTAAAATTTTTCCATTAGGCAATTGCATATCAGTGGCGGGCTCACCCATGCCATAGGTATGAAAAATATCACTACAGTCATACCAAGAATTACCATAGATATAATCTGACCAACTATCATCACTCTCTAAAAATTCAAGCATTATCTCATCAGAAATTTCACCCGCAACATCCTCACTCAAGTAACAATTTCTATCATATCCAAGAGTAATGGTACCCGGCTCATCAAAATAGAATTGAGTTCCTACTTTGTTTTTGCTGCTGTCGACTTGCTTATTTAATAGTAAACTTTCAATAGTATAGTGAGTTGACAGGGTATCGCCAAAATCGGTGTCTTCAAATAAATTAACATAGTTAAGTATGTTTAACTTTTTTGTGATCTCGACTAATGAATCACTTAAAGTGTAAGACCAAGTTATATTCCGTATTTTTGTAGGATCATGAGCAACCATGAAATTAAAGATTTCAGGTATAAACTTCTCTTCTAATTCCAGATGATCAAATATATCAATGTTCTTTTGTAATAACTTCATTAATGAAGTTAGATTGCGATTATCTTCCTCCAGCGATTGCACTAATTGTGGTTGAAACTCAATTAATTTTAATAGGAAATCAGAATCATTGAGTAAAGCATCATCAAATTTTATATTTCTAGACTTATTTCCTTTTGCAATTTCTAAAATAAGCTCTTTATCTTGACTTATTTCTACTGGCAAAGCTAGGTCTGTTAATCCCCAATAAGACGTTTCATTGTTATTTATACCATATTGAAGTGCCAGACTTCTGTTTTTTTGTAGCTTTTCTGGCAAATTAGGATACTGATCAAAATTTAATTTCAGGTAAGGAATTAAAAATGATTCAGTATACAGAATGCTAGGGTCAAAAAATCCGTCTAATATTTCAAATTCAAAATCAATTTTCAAGCCTAAAAGACTTTGTAAAAAATTATTGTCTTTTTTGAATGAATTTGGTAGGCATTCAAATTTAGATAATTGATCGGCCATCCCCTCCGATTTTAGATAGGCATGTGCTAGATCATGGTTTTGCTTTAAACCTTCAGAAATAAGAGGATATAATTCTGATCCCCTAGCTATTACTTTAGCATTAACATAGTCGTTCTCATTGAATTTTTTACCCAATTTTTTCTTTAAGGCTTCATACGTTTCCTCGTCTGGGAAATACTCGAACGCTTTTTCTATTATTTGTAAATTATATTCCCAATTTGTAAATAATTCATCCCAAGTAAAATTTAATCCACTCTCAATGGCTAAGCAAACATTTTTGCTTGTATTACTAATAGGGTCATAATAGTAAACCTTATGATTCTGATTTAATCCACTGATCAATTGGTCTTCTATTAGTGGGTATGATCCATTTGAATCGGAAATGAAATACCATTCTTCTTCGAAGTAAGAATGGTCCATCAGCTCTAAAACATACGAATCAAGAAAATAGGCATGGTCAAAAAATTCATCAATTGGAGCTGGATCTTTCTCTATAAAATAAGTAAATAAAAGTGGGTCAACTGATAGTATTTGTTTGGCAATAGCCTTAGCTTCCTGCGTTTTCCAATCGAATTCTTCAGCTACAAAATGACAAGCTTCAGGATTGCGTTTTAAGGCAATTTCAACAAAAGAATTATCTTTTCTTTGCTCCTGCGTTAGGAACTGAAGAAGATTTCCATTAATTGACAATAATTCTTTTAAGAATTCATTGGATAATGATTCATCTGCTTCAATGTATTTTAAAGCCCAAGAGTGAGTTTTTAATTGTTTTTTAAGCTCTTGCTCACCTAATGCCTTTCTACAAGATTTAAATTTCAGTGGATAAGAAGTAATTTCTAAAATTGATCCTAATAAATCTTTGTTATTCACAAAGAACTCTTCGGATAGGAATACAATCTGGGTAGGATCAATTTTAATCACTTCCAAAATTTCATTCTTACTTGGCTTATCTCCTAAGGTCTTAAAAACTGTTAATTCTTCAGGATATGAGCCATCAGCTGAATTTAAAATACAATTAAATTTAATTAGTTTGTGATGAAGTGATGTGCTAAATGCGGTTAAAATACCCCCATTGATTTTGGAAATATAATCTAAAATTGCTTTATCAGTGTATATTTCTGAAGGTAGAATTTTATATGATTCTGGATTTTGACGCAGCGCGGCCCAGTAAATTTCTGGATCAGTTAATAACTTTTCATCAATATAACGAATAACTAAACCGTTTAAATTGACAGCCTCTTTTACAAAAAGTTTATCAGCTTTTAACTCCGCAGAACAGAACTTAATTAACACAGGCATCTTTGCAACAATGCCCTGCATAAACTCCCGATCTGCTAATATCGATTTATCAGCAAATGCAATGGTAAAAATATTTTCACTAGTTAATTTAGTGATGAACTCTTTATCTGTTCTTAGGAATTCAGGAGCATAGTATAATACATTATTCTTGGAACTGGCAGCTAAAATAAGTTGAGATGCAACTGCGCTATTTAGCATAATTGCATCAGGAACTTTGCTGATATTAAAGTGATTAGACTTGACCAGTTTTAAGAGTAAATCTACATCAACATTTCCATCATCATCATAAAGCAGGTCTTCAGAAATTTGGTTTATCATTAAACTCCCCTTTGAATTTTCAACGGCTAAGTTTAAAATTTCACGGTTATTACTAAATTCCTCAGTAAGTTCTAAAAAATTAACTCCACTTAATTGAACAGCCAGCCTAGCGAAGGCTTCATCATTCTTTAGCGAATCATTGTGTTCAATTAGTCTATCATACCACTCTGGATTTGCTTTTAGAAAGTTTAAATTGAATTCCTTATCCTGAGTTAACCGTTTGCTCGCATATTCAAATAAGCGATTCTTAATTATAAAATCAGCATCGTCAGTAAAAGATTTCTTAAATCCGTCTAATAAGGTATCACAATAAGAATACCCTGAAATAGGTTCATAGGTTAAGTTTTCGTTTAGGTACGTTAACAGCTCCTTAAAAAAGGTAGAATCAGTTTGCAAACTAGCAGGTAAATCATCAAAAGTAATATCAGCTGCTTGATTCTTGATTGCAATTTTTGTTAGTTCTCTATCTTTATATTGATCAGGTAAATCTGTGTAATAGTTAGAATTATTATTGATGATTTTATATAAAATAGTTGTATCATTCAAGTCAATATCTTCTAAAAATTCTGAGTCATAATATCCATTTTCAACCGCAAAATGTCTGATACTTTTAGAGGCAGTACAATTTTCGGGTAAGAGCGGAAATATGTCTACATTAACTAAAATCAAGGCCTTTAAATTCGATTCTATTTTCAATAATGAATTATCAGCAAATCGAATTTGGTCTACATCTTCTTTAATGATTTTTTTTAGCTTTTCTAAATCACTGTAATCGTTGACTGGGTATTTATTGGTAATCGATTCGGCATCCTCCTCTTCATTATCTTCTGTTTCATCGTCATCTTCTGTTTCATCGTCATCGTCTGTTTCATCGTCATCCCCTTCATCCTCATCCTCAGTCTCATCATCTTCTACCTCGTAATCCAATTCTTCTTCATCATCATCTTCATCAGAGTACTCTTCGCCCAATTCTTCAACTTCTAACTCATAAACCGTACCATTTAATGAAATTTGATAACTATGTATTTTACCTATATTAGAATCTGAAAGCCTTTCTTTTACAGGTAACAGATTATTAGTCAAGGCTATTACATCCAAATCTCCATCCTCATCTTGTAAATCTTCCGGGATATCTGTTAATTCGTCCGGCACAGTATCTAGTTGATAATCTAATCCATTTTCTAACTTCCCGGCCCCACTAAATTCATAATCAACTATATCTGGATGGAAATAGCTCTCAATTAATTCAGCCGAATCTTCTGTTTTCAAAAAGTTTTTTAAGCCTTCTATTAACTCTTTTCTTTCGATTTTTCCTGACCAATAAGAATCATTAAACCAATTAACACGAGATACTTCGATATCGATTTTTTGCACCTTGAAGCTCAGCGTATACGTCAAATCAGAATATTCTTTCGTGTAATAACTGATATCGATTTGGGTTATTTTTTTATCCGACTTTATTTCTTCTAGAATCTGCGGAATCATTAATTTATTTAGTGTAACCGTCTCATTCTCTTCATCATCACCATATCCCATTTCGCGTAAGATATCATCTAAATCGCCTTCATCATCATCGTCAGCAGAGTCTTCAGTTGAAACCTCTTCTTTCGGATTAGAAAATGAATAAACATATTTTCCATCACAATACAAGAGCACAATGCCTTCTGGATCCTCATCTTCAAATTCATTATTTACCCAGTCTGATTCTTCTTTCCCAATTAGTTTTGACAAATGCTGCCATGAATTCATGCCTACAATTCCAATCAATGTGAATAAATCACCTGATAATAGGTCATGATTCTTTGTTGATTTTATCAAGTCTTCTTCTTCTATTTGAAGCACTACTATCTTTCCTTTTTCACTAAAATCGTCTAGATATGAGGAAATAGACTCGGCAAGCTCTTCTTCATCCAAATAACTATCACGAAATTTTGTTGCAACATCTTCAATTGATTCTATCTCAATAGATTTTTTATCTTCAATAATTGTGCTGACTGGACTATCATTAGTCATATCGGATAAAAAGTCAAAAGCTGCACTTAATGCATCTTTTACATCATCAAATTTAGGATTGCCAGTAATTCTTAAGCCATTACTAGCCCCCTCTATAGATTTTGATGCAATAGAAACAACCTTATTGATGAAACTTTCATCTCTAGTATAATAACCGATTTTTATCGCTCCTTTTACGGTGTTAAAAAATAGATGAGTTCCTCTGCCAGCACTAATGGAAGGGATATAGATATCTAAGAAATTATCTTTATTGATTTTTTTCGCTTCTGCATCAGGATATTTGTTCTGGATAGCAGTAAATAGTTGCTCCTGTAAACTTAATTCTGAATTATTAGATGATTCTGTTGCCATATTAGAGATGTTTGATGAAAACCAATTTTAATACTACACTTAAATATTATCGAAATATAAATTCAAAGACTCCCTGTCTAGCGCTTTTTCGAATTCAACTTTGTCTTGCCTTTCTGCCTCAGATAATTTATACTTATTCAGTAAAAGATATTTATTCA
This sequence comes from Sphingobacteriaceae bacterium, assembly GCA_947479815.1. Lineage (GTDB taxonomy): Bacteria > Bacteroidota > Bacteroidia > Sphingobacteriales > Sphingobacteriaceae > Daejeonella. The sequence continues at coordinate 7,963 of CANKAT010000001.1, read as the reverse complement.
TTGTTTCCAAAGCCCGGCGTTCTACCTCCTCATCCGACCAATCTTTATGAAGTTTTTTGTAATGCTTTTTGATTAGTTCTAGGTCAGGAGTGTTCATGGCCAATTTAGATTTAATATTTTTCATATAATGTAGATATTCAAATATATAAATCTTCAACTAAATATAAATGCCGCTTATTTGATTAGGACTAATCAGCTAAATTATATTGATTAAGGTACTATTTTCTAAAAAAAGCACTCAAAAATTTTGATATTATTACGATTAGTAGGCTCCATTGCGCTCACTAAATAGACAGATGGGATACATTATTCTGTATATACTCTAGATTTACATAATTTTCTTATGCATGGTGAACCCCAAGAAGCACAGAAATTAAATATTCTATCAAATCAAACCGTCATTTCGAACACGCAAATACTAGTTTTAGGCTAAACTTATTTTAAGCGTGGAGAAATCTATTGAGATTAATGCTGATTTTAATTGAAAAAGCCTCCTTACTGATCAGATTTCTCCACCTTTCAATACTCCATTTCAATTGAAAAATAAATAGGTGTTCGAAAGGACACTTTTGTAAACACCACAGGTATACAAATTAATGAGTAGAATATGGTCAACTTCACCGAAACTTGCGCAATCGCCCCAGATTATTGCTTAACTCAAACTTGAAAGGTATTTATTAGCAGTAGTATGCATTAATTTCTTCTTATTATCATCCCATTTGTCGAAGGTTCTCACTAGCATACTAAGTCTCGGGTTTTTTAGAAAAAAAGTACGTTGATTGTCTAAAAAATTCCAGAATAAGGTATCCCAAACCTCTTGCCATTCTCCTTTAGGATAATTGCTCATTTTCATCAGATAATTACTACCACTTATATAGGGCTTTGACGACATTAATCCTCCATCAGCAAACTGGCTCATTCCGTAAACATTTGGAACCATTACCCAGTCAAACGCGTCAATAAAAAGTTCCATAAACCAACGGTAAACTTCATCCGGATCAAATTCACACAAGAGCATAAAGTTTCCCAATACCATTAATCGCTCAATATGATGACAATAGCCTGTTTCTAAAACTTTTTTAATTGTGAGGTCGATTGGCTCAATTCCTGTGGTTCCGTTCCAAAACGATGCGGGTATTTTTCGGGTAAAACCCCAGAAATTTCTTGTTCGTTCTTTAGAGCCTTTTAACTCATACACTGATCTAATAAATTCTCTCCAGCCAATAATTTGTCTGATAAAACCTTCTAAAGAGTTTAATGGAATTTCATTTTTACTGGCATATTGTAAAGCCTCATCAACAACGAATTGTGGCGACAATAATCCAACGTTCATCATGGGCGTTAAAACACTATGATGTAAAATTAGTTCATCTGAAAGAATGGCATCTTCAAAAGCCCCAAATTCTGAAAATCTTGATTTGAAAAAATCATTCAGCCATTGCTTACTCTCAGAAAAAGTTGACGGATAAATAAAACTGTCATTTAATTTTCCATAGTTATCAGGAAAATATTTTTGAGTGTAGGCAATTGCCTCAGTATAAAACTTGTTAGGGTTTAAAAATTCAACTTTGGGCGGAGTTTTTCCTTTGGGATATTTTAAACGATTTTCATCATCAAAGGTCCATTTTCCTCCTAATGGCTTGTTTTGTTCTGCTAATAATATGTTTCTGTAAGCTTCCCCGATATTGTAGCCTTCCCATTTTTGTAAGCTTCCCCGATATTAAGACATTCATTAATTAGACAAAATGTTTAATTTTAAATGTCAGAAAAATGAAGAAGCAACAATTTACAGAAACACAAATCACGACTGCTCTTAAGCAATATGAGGGTGGTCGCCAGGCACATGATGTATGCCGGGAGTACGGAATCAGTAAAGCCACCTTGTACAATTGGCGCAAGAAGTACAGTGGTATGGATTCCTCTCATCTGCGCGAACTTAAAGCACTTCAAGATGAGAACCGTAGGCTTAAGCAGATGTATGCAGAGCTGAGCCTGGATTATCAACTCGCTAAAACAGTCATCGAAAAAAAGTTTTAAAGCCTTGTCAAAAGCGAGAGCTGGCAGAATGGTCGGTTAGTGAAACAGGAGTCAGTATTGACAGGGCTTGTCGTATAGCCGGCCTGCACCGTTCATTGTGGTATTATCAAAGCAGGAAAGACGATACCGATGTAATGACTAAGCTTCAAAGCCTTGCAGAACGCTATCCTACACGAGGATTTGATGATTACTATGGCAAGATCCGATTAGAGGGGTTGGTATGGAACCGTAAACGTGTTCTTCAGATATATAGATCAATGAGATTAGTATTTAGGCGTAAACATAAGCGGAGATTACCGCAGCGAATTAAACAACCATTAGAGGTGCCACAGCAGATAAATTACAGTTACAGTATGGATTTCGTGAGCGATGCTTTGACAAATGGCAGAAGAGTTAGGATATTAAATATAATGGATGATTGCAGTAGAGAGTGTCTTGCTGCATATGCAGATTACAGTATTCCCGCATGGAAGGTAATTATGGTTTTAGATCAGATTGTAAATGAGAGAGGAAAGCCTGTTAAGATCAGGACGGATAATGGTCCGGAATTTATTAGTAAAGAGCTCAAAGGCTGGTGTGAGAAGAATGGAGTTATTCTGCAGTTTATTCAACCAGGAAAGCCCATGCAGAACGGGTATGTCGAACGCTTGAACAGAACATTTCGAGAAGATGTTTTGGATGCTTACCTGTTCGAAACCCTGGAGCAGTTAAGGATATTATGCGATGAATGGGTTTATGATTATAATTATATGAAACCTCATAGTGCCCTTAAAGGCATGGTACCTGCTATGATAGCCAAACAACAAAAGACTTTTAACAATACAACTAAATTAATTGAAGAAATAAGTCTAAATTAATCCTGTCTTAAAAATGGGAAGGCTACACAAGGATAATCCCCACAGTCTAAGAATATCAGCAATAGAAAAGAAATTGTTTACCTGTGAATGGGGGTGGCTGAATTAGGAATTTGAATATTTGGATTACTATTTAAATCTACTTAAAGCAAGGGAAAAGAATAATTTACATTTGCTCATTCACTAATCCTAATTTCAATGGTTATTCATAAGTGATTATTTTAAATCGAGTAGGTGTAGTCAATCCTTTCTCATAAATATTAACACGATATCTTTGTTTAGACCCAAACATTGTCCAGGCATCTTGAAGTGTTTGCCCATTAGAAGTATAAGTTGGCATTATACAATTTGGTCTAGCTAAAGTCCAGCCTACTTCCATCCCTTGTGGAAAACCAAAAGTACAACCAACACTACTTCCGTCTTCTTTTAAAATTTCAATTTTAATTTGCATACCTCGTCGTGTAACATTTGCAGTTACGCCATATGAGTTTGTTGTAAAAATCGAATTCAATGGGCTTAATATATTTTTATATGTACCATTTTTTTCATACTCAGGGAATTCAAATAAATCTTTATCCTTACTGAATGTTGTATTGTTTTGAAAATGCTTTACAAATCTCATGTCAATGCTATTAACTATATCAGTATTGTATAGTTTTCTATATTTTACTTTGAAGTTGTTTAACACTGCAGAAGTATCAGTATAGTATAAATGAGTTTCTAAATCATTTCCAATTGTAGCATCTGTAAGTATTCCATCTTTTTCTAAATCTTCTGCAAAGTCACTTAATATTTGACTCACCTCGCTTTCTGTTCTATATCCCTGCATTAAAGTTGAGATTGCTAAAAGTATCTTACTTTCATCGCCAACTCCAACAACTTCAACTTTCTCAGCTCTTTTTATTCCTGTATTCTCAAAACCAAAAGCCTTTAATACTTCTTTAACTGCCTGTGATTTTGCACTATCAAAAGATAATCCTTTAGTATTGTAAAGATATTCTACTCGTGGCCTTTCTAATTGCGTAAGAACATTAACATTAACTGTTTCGTTTGAGTCAATCTTACATAATGCAGTTAAGGTAATTCGGCTTGAAGAATTTTCATTTAAAACTTCATTCCAATAAAAGCCGTCCCCAACAACTCTCACTAATTTACCTGCTAGGTTTTGTGCTTTTAGTGTAAAATTTCCATAGTCATCTTTTATTGTAGAATTAAAGCTTCTACCAGTTTGATATAAATTTGAGTCTAACTCATAAAAGTTTAGTAACGAACCTCTTAAGAAACTACCTTTAAAAACAGAACCATTAATTTCAGTAATGATAGTAGTTGTCTGTACGATTTTTAATAAGGTAATATAGTTTGATAAAAGTTTATTATAAGAAGTAGAAAGGGTTGATGCTGAGGTTGTATTATTACTAACTAATTTATCAATTTGTAATATTGCAATTTTAATTGAGTCAAGTCTTCTTATTGTTTCTGTGTTTGTATTTTTTAATAAACTGTTAATAGCAAGAATATCAGCTGATAGTCCAGTTATTGTTTTTGTATTTAGTGTGCTTATAGAGGTATTAATTATATCAATTTTGGAATTTGTTAAATCAATCTTGGCCTTTAAGGAGGATTCCAAATTAGTAAGCTGGGAAGTAATTGCAGTAATACTGTTTTTTAAGGAAACAACATCGGATTTAAGTTGTGTAATCTCTGGACCGTAATCAACCTGCTTTTGACAGGCTAATATACCTAATGTAATAGTGATAAATCCGATTGAATACTTAATAATTCCTTTCATAAATCTCATTTTAAGACAAAATATACTTATGGCAATAATGCCACAAGCCAGCTATTGTTATAGCCCCTAATAGGCCATTTTCGCAATAAAAAGGTTAAATAATTAACTTTAAGTGAATTAAATATTTTTAGTAAACATTGGTTTGACTCAAAGCTAACACTACTCATAATTATACTGTAACCTTGGCAGGCCTACTCATTTATTCTACAATGCGTGTTTAACTAAATATTTACTTTAGTACGCTTAATTTTTGTAAGAAAATTATTTTTAAATATCGATAGTACATGAAATATCATAATATAACCTGCATCTATATTTCAAGGATAATCCCTGTAGGTTAAGGGTATCAGTAATAGAAAAGAGATTGTTTACCTGTGAAAAGGCGTGGCTAAATTGGGTTTAATATTTTTGAAGATATATTATTTAATTTTTTTCTCAAATCTTCTTTTTGAGCGCTCAAATGCTGTTTTTTCCCAAGTTGAGTCAAAGCCTTGCCAAAAAATCCTAATAGAATAACTTCCTCCGTTTGTCCAAATTAATATATTCATGTCATCGTATTTGAAATATATATTATTGTTGTCACTTTTATCTTCAAGAAATTTACTATTTTCTTCAAGGGATGTTTTGATTTTATTCAAAAGTTGAGTTGCTTTATCTTTTTCGAGGTGCTTGAATGAATATCCTTGATATAACACTCCTGCTTCATTCCAATAATCGCCGTAAAAACCAAGAATTAAGCCTTCTTTTTGTTTTGATTCACATTTATAAAGCAATGTGGTTAGTTCTCCTGAATTTGCAGCCGCAAGTGATGTAACTTCAAATTTTACTACTTGTTCTGATGACCCTAATACTGTATTAAATAAAAACTCTTTTGATTTAAAAAGTGATATCTCTTTACTGAATTCCTTTGCAGCCCAAATATTATTAGTTGTTTTAACTTGAGAATAAATCAGATTATTGAACACAATAACTAATACAATAGAAAGCTTTATTTTCATTTTTCGATTTATTTTATAATTGTTAAATAATCTGTTCTAAGATAAGTTTCCAATTTGCTATGGCTTAATTTTAGTGTCATCAATAGTCAAGATTCTTCAGGACAATAAGTAAAAAACTTAATTTAAGCACTTAATCGCCAATTTCTTGTAGGTTGTGTTAGGTGCTGGTGTTTTATTCAGCGTCCTCTTTTTCATTTAGTTTTCGTTTAACTTTTTTCAACGGTTCTTTCATTGCATTTTCAAGTTTAATCATATTCTCTATCAGAAAGTTCATCATTCTATCCCAATCTGCTTTTTCAAATAAATTCACACCTTCTAAATAGTAAGAAACTCGGCACATTTTTTTATTGTTTAGTCTTTCCCAAGATAAAGTATTGCCAAAATCATTGGTAATTTCTGTTTCAAATTTTTTCAATTCATCAAAAACTTGTTTATTAGCTAATGTGTCACTTTTTGAAATTGCAAGTTCTACACTTACGTAGGATTTTGTAATAATAAAATTATAGGAAAGTCCTGAAATGCCTGTCCCACCTGAGCTTATCCAATGGTCTTTTGAAGGACTTGAATTTTGAAATATTGTTGCTTTACCTTTTATTTTAGGGATTAACTTACTCCAAAATTCCAAACGAATGTGGTGTCTTGTTTTTAGTTCTTCTCGGGTTGATAAATCTTCTTGCGCCTTATCAACCATGCTAATTGTATAATCTTCGGCATCTTTAGTTGGAATAATTTGTTCAAGTGTTAAAAAAAGCTGGTCGTCTAATGCAAATGGTGTCGCTTTAAAACACTGCATTTTTATTTTATAATTGAGTAGCCACAAAACCGTTGAAGTAACCTCTTTTCTAAAACTTCCAGCAACTAAAATAAGTCGTTGGGATTGGCTATGATTTATTGTTAGCTCTTCGTATTCTGTGTTATTGAAAAACTCAACTAGTTTGTTAGTAGCTTCTTCACCTTTCGCTTGTTTGTCTAAATATTGTTGGTAAATATTTCTGATTTGCTCCTTTGTCAAGGTTGAACAATATGAAGCATATTTTAACGCTTGCCAAGTTACATCTTTGCCCGTATCGTCAAGTTTATTTTCAATGATTACTGCATTACCTTTTTTGTCAAGCGCTAATAAGTCGAGTCGTTCATTCGTGTCGTTAAATCCACTAAATTCCTTTTGAATAATTAAAAGCTCTTCACCAAGAGCTTCTGGATTTCCTTCTAACCATTCTTGAAGATGACCTCTCTCTTTGAAACCAAGTTCAGAGAAAGTCATCTGTTTAATTTTCTTTATTTTATTACTGACTCTGTCTATTAAATACATAAGTTATTTCATTTTGTTAATTTATGTCTATCCATTAACGGCTAATACACTTACCCCTAAATCATTTATACAAATCGAGCAATAGCTTAATAGCTGTCAATTATATTTTGAATTCGTTCCTTATAACTTTCAATTGATTTGTGCTGAAGATTGTCGAGATATGATACTCGGTTTTTCACCGTGGAACTGTTGGTATACCCCCCATGTAATATTGATCTTTTCCTTTTAATGTTAGTTAATATTAAAGCTTCGATTTCTGCCATTTTATCAGGGTGATTTTCGATAGCTGTTAAGAATAAATGCGACGCTCTACCTTGATTTATATTCTCCCAAACCACCACCACACTTCTCTTTTTTGTGAAAAAACGAAAGATAATACTCTCTTCTCTTCCAATACTATTCACCTCCAAAATTGGAATAATAGGAAAATATGCATCTTGAAGGCCTGCTAAATATTTAATAAAAGGTTCCTTTTCATGGCTCACATTAAAAAAGACAGATATTTGTTCTTTGTCAATTGTACTCCCTATTTTGGAGAATGCAGATGTTTTGAATTCGTACTTTTGAATACCAATCTCTATTAATTTAGTGAGTGATTTCCATCCACGCGAAAATTCTTGATTAATAACACCCTTTGAATGACAAAGCCTGTAAGCTTTGCCTTTGTGAAGTCTTAAAAAGTAATCTTCTCGAATAGTATCCAATCCTTTGTGAACACCCCTAAGGGGAGTAGGTTTTAAAGGGGATTTAGTGTTTTTAAATATCAGTTGATCTTTTTCGAACCAAATATTGTTCCATACAACATGAATATCTTCATGCTGATCTATAGGAAAGGATAAAGATGCTTGTTCAGGGCTGTATGTCTTCAAACTAAAGTGGACTTTTCACCAGTTGGATGTATGTGTTAATTCAAACTTAGGTTTAATTTTCTTTATTTCAGGTCTTTTCTTCTTTCTTGTTTCCTTCTTAAATT